>WFOJ01000180.1 GCA_015488125.1 Mariprofundaceae bacterium | reverse complement strand
TGTATCAACGACTTCTTGTTTTTTTACGGCCTTACACAGGCCGTCTGATCCTGGCCATGCTGTGCATGGTGGTGCTTGCCGCCACCACGGCAGGCGTTGCCTGGTTGTTGCAGCCGGCATTGGACTATGCCCTGGCTGGCACGCATCCGGAATATATCTATCTGATCCCGGCTGCTGTGGTGGGTCTCTATATCATCAAAGGCGCGGCCTATTATGGGCAGGCTTATCTGATGGGCTGGATTGGCCAGCGGGTGATTTACGATTTGCGCAATCGTCTTTACCACCACCTCACGGCACAATCACTGGCCTTTTTTGCCCATCGCAAAACCGGTGAACTGCTGGCCCGGATCAGTTATGATGTGACCCTGGTGCAGGCTGCTGTCAGCACAGCAGTGACGGCGCTGATGCGCGATACCATGAGCATTATTTTTTTGCTGGGCGTGGTTTTTTATCAGGACTGGCTGCTGGCTACGATTGCCATTCTGGTGTTTCCACTGGTGGTATATCCGATTATCCGCTTTGGCAAAAAAATGCGCTCAGCCACTTATGATGGTCAGGTGGCCATGGGCAAGATGTCCTCGCTGGTGGAGGAAAGCATTGGCGGCATCCGGGTGGTCAAGGCTTTTGGCATGGAAGATTATGAGCGTGCCCGCTTTGATGATGTGATTCGTGAATTCATGCAGCATCAGATGCGCGTGTTTCGCGTCAATGCGCTGTCCTTTCCCATTATGGAGCTGTTGGCTGGTTTTGGCATTGCCGGTGTATTGCTGTATGGTGGCCTGCGGGTGATGGATGGCGAAGCCACGGCAGGCACACTGATTTCGTTTCTTGCGGCACTGATCATGCTGTATGAACCAGTGAAACGCCTTTCCGGTGCCAACAATCAGATTCAGCAGGGCGTAGCTGCCGCCGAGCGCGTTTTTTCGGTACTGGATGAAAGCATCAGCATTCAGGATGCCGATGATGCACGCATGCTGGAGCGGTTTCAGCACAGCATCAGCTTTGAAGATGTCAGCATGTGCTATCCAGGGCAGGAAAAACCGGTGCTACAGCATATTCAGTTGCAGGTGAAGGCAGGCGAAGTCGTGGCGCTGGTCGGTCGCAGTGGCGCTGGTAAATCGACGCTGGTGAATCTGATCCCACGCTTTCTGGATGTGACGGAAGGGCGTTTATGTATCGACGGCAACGATGTGCGAGAACTGACGCAGGCTTCCATTCGTCGGCATATGGCGCTGGTAACGCAGGATATTATCCTGTTTAACGATACTGTTGCCCGCAATATTGCCTATGGCCATGATCATATTGACGAGGCACAGCTGCACGAAGCGGCAAAGGCCGCCAATGCGCACGAGTTTATCATGCAACTGCCCCAAGGCTATGATACAGTGGTCGGTGAGCGCGGCGTGATTCTGTCCGGTGGCCAGCGTCAACGCCTGAGTCTGGCGCGAGCCTTGCTCAAAAACGCTCCGATTCTGATTCTTGATGAAGCCACCAGCAGCCTGGATACTGAATCCGAACGACTGGTGCAACAAGCCATTGAACGCCTGATGCAGGGACGCACAGTGATTGTTATTGCCCATCGTCTGTCCACGATTCGCCATGCCGATCGCATTGTGGTGCTGGATCAGGGGAGAATCATTGAACAGGGCAGTCACGAACAATTACTGGCAAACAACGGCCTTTATGCTGAACTGTATGCCATGCAATTCAGCGAAACAGGTCAGTCGTCATGAAACAGCGCCTGCTGGGCTGGCTGATACCACGCCTGATTGTTCTTGTTCACTGGCTGTTGCGGTTGACGATTCGCTGGCAGTTTGTTGGCAATGTTTATCATCCTGGTCAATCGCAGCGCTTTATGCTCGCCTTCTGGCATTCCCGCGTGTTGATGATGCCCATGGCTTTTCGCGGCTGGCAGGGTCGCATGCTGATCTCCGAACATCGTGATGGCGCCTATATTGCCGATGCCGTGGCCTTGCTCGGCATTCGTTCGGCCCGGGGGTCTTCTACGCGTGGCGGCGCTCGCGCTGCCCTGGCCATGCTACGAGCGGCGCAGCGTGATCACTGCGATCTTGGCGTAACCCCGGATGGTCCCAAAGGCCCGGCAGAAGTGGTGAAGCCAGGCATTGCACAACTGGCGATCAAAGCCGCTTATCCGGTCTTGCCCGTGAGTTATGCCAGCCGCCGCCACCGGCGCCTGCGTTCCTGGGATCGCTTTTATCTGCCGCTGCCGTTTACCCGTGGCGTGGTGGTGTATGGTGATTATGTGTATCCAAAGCCCGATGAATCAACCGATGCTTTTGTTGCCCGGGTACAACAGGCCATGGACGCCGTCACGAAACGTGCTGAAAACTATTTCAGCGAGGAACGTAAATGAGTAACCTGCGAGAAAAAATCGTTGAGCGCATTCGTCATGCAGATGGTTTCATGCCTTTTGATGAATTTATGGCGTTGTCACTTTATGATGCGGAATATGGATACTATCAGCAAGCACAGGTATTTGGTGAACAGGGGGATTTTATCACCGGGTCGGATATGGGAAGCTGGCTGGCCATGGCCTTTGCCAATACCATTGCTGATCAGGCCAGACAGTTAGGCGGGTCATGGCTGTTGCTTGAACAGGGCGGTGGTGAAGGTCGCCTGCTGGCCCAGGTATGCCGCTTTCTTGCCTGCCTTGATTGTCAGCCGTCGCGTGTGCTTGCCGTGGAACAGAGCGCCTGCTTTCGTCAGCGTCAGCAGGCGTATTACCAGCAGCAACAGATAGAGGTGGAGCAATACGCCAGGCTGAGCGAGGTAGTGGCAGATGCACCGGTGATTGTGTTTTCCAACGAACTGCCAGATGCTTTTCCTGTTAGCTGTTTCTGCTGGCAACAGCAGGCATTTTTCGCTCGTGGCGTGGGAGAAACTGATGGTCGTCTGCACTGGCACATCACAGAGCAGCCGATCCCAGAACCCCCGGCGATTGATGCAGATATTATGGCTCACTGGCCTGAAGGCTATTGCAGTGAGGTAAATCATGGTTTGCATAACTGGCAACACCAGCTTTCCCGCATGTTATCGACGCATGGTGGTGTGGTGCTGACGCTTGATTATGGCTATCACCAACGCGAGTATTACCGCCCAAACCGTCGGGAGGGGACGTTGATGGGGCATCACCGGCATCAGGTGATTGAGGACGTATTAAGCGCTGAACCGGGGCAGTGCGACCTGACGGCGCATATCGATTTTAC
>WFOJ01000179.1 GCA_015488125.1 Mariprofundaceae bacterium | reverse complement strand
GCCCATGCGCACGACCGTGCCTTTGCCAAATTGCCGCTCAATTTGTGCCAGCGCCGTATCCAGCGCCTTGTCTTTGGCCTTGTTCTTGTCCGTCACCTGTTTGCTCCTAATCCGATACACCCTCAACTTTCACCTTGATCATACCCTTGCCACCAAAGCCCAGGCGGTCAGCCGCTGCCGCTGACACATCGATCAGGCGGTCTTCGGAGAATGGCCCCCGGTCGTTGATGCGTACAATCACATTGCTGCCGGTTTCAATATTGGTTACTTTCACCTTGCTGCCAAAAGGCAGCGTGCGGTGGGCAGCCGTCAGTTTATTCATATCAAATTTCTCACCACTGGCCGTTGGTGCGCCCTGAAAACGCTTGCCATACCAGGAGGCCATGCCAACTTCACTATAGCCGATGGCTGTATCCAGAGGGTAATACCATTTGCCGAGTACCTTGTATTTCTTGCTACCCTTGTTGCCGCCTGTTTTCTTTTTGGCAGAGGATGGCTTTGTAGTCGCCTTCCCCGTTGTTTTGCCCTTGTGATCCGTTTTTTGACTGCGGTGCTTGGTATGGTGCTTGGCAACAGATGATCGTTTTTTGCGCAGCAGACTTCTGCGTTTGGCACTGCGCAGGGCATCCCGGCGAACATTCGCATAATCATTGGCGGCCACCCGGTATGGCGCTGTTGATTTTGTCGGCACAGCCGTGGTGCCAGATGCCGGAACACCCACAGCGCTAACCGCTGGTACACCCGGCGTAGTTATTGTTGCCGATGGATAACGCGAACTGATCACTGGTGGCAGGCCGGATTGAGCAGGTGGAGCAGTCATAGTGGGCGCCTTTCCCCGATAGGCATGGCTGCCAACAGGGCGCGTCCGGTCTGCGACAGCAGGAAGAGTGGCGGCGCTGCCGTCAGCGTTCGCCCAGTAACTGTAGTAGCCGCGTTGTTGATCACACCGACAAGCGCAACTAGCTCGCTGGCCATTAACCCGCACCTGCACTGTATAGGAGCCACGCGCAGGATGACATTCGCACAGACACTGAGGACTGTTGGCCGCATAGGGCGTTCCTCCTGGAGGCTGGGTGATGGCGCACCCCCCTGTCAGTAGCACCATGAGCAATAAAAAGGGAATACCGCCAGCAACTGCCAATCGGGCAATGGATTTGGACATGCTGTTTCTCCTCATGGCAAGACCTCAATGCGCACATGGGCCGTCCCCTGACGATAAAAGCCCAAAAACTTCGCCGCAGCTTCTGATACATCAATCACCCGCATATCATTAAACGGCCCGCGATCATTGATGCGCAAAACCACCCAGCTGCCATTTTCCAGGTTTGTTACTTTTACACAAGTGTTCATGGGCAGGGCCGGGTGGGCGGCGGTCATCTTCGTCATATCAAAGATTTCCCCACTTGCCGTGGGTTTGCCGTCGAATTTTTCGCCATACCACACCGCTATTCCTTCTTCGACAAAACCCTGCGGATCATTGATCGGATAATACCACTGCCCGAACATTTCATAAGGCTGTTGCAACCTCTTCAGCGTTGCTGCATCGTAAGGATAAGCCGGTCCGCACAAACGCTGAGCAGGAGCGGCATAAGACTGGTTATTGTAATTGCCAGCAGGTGGATATGTGCTGGCGCAGGATGCCAGCAGCACGAGCAATGAGGCAAGCAACAGCGTTCGCCTTAAACAATGCATCAGTATCCTCCTTGTTGCGCAATAGCGGCCGCCAGTTCACTGGCGGCCATGGCGTAATGGAAGGCTCTGTTCCAACGTGTAATCACATAAAAATTATAGTGGACCAGTGCCAGCTCACGCCCTGCACCCGCTCCGCCTGTAATGATATTCACCCTGTCATCGGCATGCCAGTTGGCAGCTTTTACTGGCAATAAAGGCGCGATAGCGGAAAAAGTACGCCAGTGTTTCAAACGATCCACCCGCATATCACGCAACGCCTTCTGATTCGGCAGCCATTGCAGCACGGGGCGCGAAGCATCCCAGTGATGAGCGTGGAAATAATTGCCGACACTGCACACAATATCTGCCGGTGTATGCCATACATCACGCCGCCCATCACCATCAGCGTCCACAGCATACGCCCTGTATGATGTCGGAATAAACTGGGTGGCGCCAAAAGCCCCGGCATACGAGCCTTTTAGCTGATGAATATCCAAATGTTCTTCCCGCGCCAGTTGCAACAGGGCAACCAGTTCTCCGCGAAAAAATTTCGCCCGCTTTGGGTAACCCACAGCCAGCGTAAACAAGGCATCCAGCACGCGATCCCGGCCCATAAAAGCGCCAAAACGGGTTTCCATGGCCAGAATGGCAGCAATCATTTCACGCTGAACGCCATAACGCTGCTCACATACATCAAACACCTGACGATGTTGCCGGAGGTAATCCCGCGCTGCCTGCAGGCGTTGTTCATTGACAAATAACTGACGATACTGCTCATAAGGCTTGTTTTCATAAGGGGTGGTGATGCGACGAATCACCGACGGCAGATAATCCGCCTGCATCAAAATCGAACGCACATAAGCATCAGAAAGCCCGCTTTCCTTCACTACAGTGGCAATCAGCGCCTGCCTGTCCGCCTGCGTCACGACAGCCAGCGCTGTCTGAGGAAGCAGCGCAACCATCAGCATCAGCAGTAATCGGAGGAGAACAACCATCATGCTGTGAAGCCTAGAAAGCTATACAGGAATGGCAATGCCAAAAGCGAGTCTTAACCTTATGGTTAACGATAACCCCGGGGGTATTTGTAACCAAAGCCCCAGCGCCACGGGGTTGGCAGCCATGGCGTGCCGCCAATACGGACCCCGGCATACATGATCATGGCAATCCACGGGTGCCCTTTGGCAGCGACGCAGCGCATCAGTTCAATATCAGCCTGCCGCCGTTGTTGACGCGTTCCACCGCGCCAGTATGCACGGTCATGTTCCACGCAACAGCCCCCCCAATCGCCATCGGGAAACAAGGTACACTGATCGGTGACAAATGGCTTGATCGGTTCGTCTCTTGTCGTTTGATCTGTTGGCTGCTTCACAGGATGCGCAAATCCAGTCCCATTGTTTTGAAGGTCGGTGACAACAAATCCAGCATTTCACGTTCGTGTTCTTTCACCGCTTCCTGAAAGCGAAACCAGTCGCTGGCTTCACAATGCTCGGCATCCCGCCAGACATATTCATCATGAAACACGGTAAACTCAGCGCGCAGCCCTTCAAAGGAATCCTTCAGACCGTGCACACAGGTTTCCACGGCAGCATCAAACCACAGGGATTCGTCAAAATCCTCCCAGTCTGACAAGGTTTTCCGATAGCCTTGCAGACGCTCTTTTGCATAATTCGCCCTGCTACCCGTATAGGTGCGCCCCATCAACAGCAGCAGTTCTTCTTCCAGTGCCGCCCACCGGGTGCTGCGATTCTCGCGGCCCTGCCCCTGCAAATAACTGCAATAATGCTGAAACAAACGTTCTGCTGCTGCCAGGAAGCGGGATTTATTGCTAACATCCGCCTCAACCAGCCGTTCATCAATCCAGATGTGACTGACCCAATCCGGGTGATGTTCGGCATCCGCATGACCAACATTGGGTTTGGGATCCATGCCGATGTTATTAAAATGATCGTTCCAGCCAACAAAATTCTGATGTGCCCAGGTATCCACGTAGGCATGCGTGGCAATACCGATACGATACAAGCGTGTATCTTCATGGGCCTTGAAGGCGGCTTCCATCATGGCGTTGGCATTGCCGCTATCCGGCGTGGTATTCAGCAAATGCATGCAACCGTCGCGTCGCCGGGCGCTCACCGCATCCGGTTCACCGGGAATAAAGTGGAAAATCGGATAAATGCGCATCAGTTCACGCCGGGGCTTGAGGATATTCATGGTCTGACTGATAAAATTATGATAATCGGGTCGGTGGCCGCTCTTATCCCGGATGGTCAGGCAGACATCGTTCTCATCCACATATTCAGAGGCATAGGCAATGGTTTTGGCTTCCTCCGTGGTAAAACCCGCGCGCAGCGCAATCAAACCCGTCATCCAGTAATGAAATTCAATATCCATCTGCCTCCTCCCGTCGCCACGTCCTGAAAGTGAGGGAAATCTCACGCATCCAGGTGGTGTTAATATTTCACGTTATATGACTCAAGTTAGTATCTCATGATCGAATCGCAATCATGCCGCTTGTATCGACAACGTCCAGCGATTCCATTCAGCTTAGTGCAATAATTCGCGCAACATGCTGGCCGCCTGCATCATATAGCTGCGGCCAAAGAGATTGGCGTGGTTGAAGATGTGGTACAGATTGTAAAGGGTGGCGCGCATCGCTGCACCCTCAGGAAGTGGCCAGGCTTGTTCATAAGCCTCATAAAATGCAGCCGGAAAACCACCAAACAAACGGGTCATGGCCAGATCCGCTTCACGGTCGCCATAATAGCAGGCTGGATCAAACATGACGGGCTGGCCATGGTTATCATAAGCATGGTTGCCTGACCATAAATCGCCATGTAACAGTGAAGGCCGGGGCTGATGCCCGCCCAGAAGATCGTCCAGTTGATCCAGCAGGCGCTCAAAATCAGCCTGCATATGGCGGTCAACCAGGCCTTTTTCCTGTAGCCACCGGTATTGCGGCAGCAGGCGGTATTCGCGGAAGAATGTCGGCCAGCTGTGGCAAGGCGTGTTCTGTTGAGGAGTCAGGCCGATGAAGTTATCGTCAGGAAAGCCGAAATAATCAGCGCCATGGCGATGCATGCTAGCCAGTTGCCGGCCTGCCAGCGCGGCATCACCTCGTGATGACAGGGGGATAAATTCGAGTATCAGCCAGGCATGCCGTTCATCGCCACCTTGACAAATCGGACGAGGCACCCGGCAGCCCGCCTGGCGCATGGTTTGCAGGCCTACGCATTCAGCGGCAAACATGGCGGCATGGCGAGACGACTGCACCTTGGCAAAAAAGCTGATACCCTGACAATGCAAGGCCATGCTTTGACTGATGGAGCCGCCGTGCAGTGCCTCCACCCGTTGCAAGCGAAGCGGCTGCGGCCAGTGCGTCTGAAGATCGTGCAGAATACTGATCGCCAGGTGTTGCATGACAGCCGCTTGTGTTGCTTGTTTCGGTGAATGCGTATGCGGCGCTACAACGTAGCTGCGCTCAGCCAGCGTTCAGCATCCAGCGCTGCCTTGCAGCCTTCACCGGCACTGGTAATGGCCTGACGATAGACCGGATCGGCCACGTCTCCGGCAGCAAACACGCCATCGACCGAAGTCGCTGTGCTGCGTCCGCGCACCTTGATGTAGCCGGCTTCATCGCATTCGACCTGACCGTCAAGAAAAGCCGTATTCGGCTGATGACCGATGGCGATAAACACGCCATGCACGGCCAGTTCACGGGTGCTACCATCCACAGTGGAGCGCAGGCGAACGCCGGTTACGCCACTGTCATCCCCCAGCACCTCATCAAGCACGCTGTTCCAGGCCATCTCCACATTGTCCAGTGCCAGCAGGCGATCCTGCATGACTTTCTCGGCCCGCAGGGCATCACGGCGATGCACCACTGTGACCTTGCTGCAAATATTGGCCAGATAAATCGCTTCTTCCACGGCTGTATCGCCGCCGCCGACGACAACAACTTCCTGATTGCGATAGAAAAAACCATCACAGGTCGCACAGGCTGAAACACCGCGACCAGCAAACGCCTGTTCACTTTCAAGGCCAAGGTATTTGGCCGAAGCGCCAGTGGCGATAATCAATGCATCACAGCTATACTGGCCATTGTCGCCATTCAGCAGGAAAGGACGCACGGAAAGATCCACGTTGTTGATGTGATCCCATTCGACGATGGTGCCAAAGCGTTCTGCCTGCGCTTTGAAATCTTCCATCATTGCCGGTCCCTGTACGCCATCCTTATAGCCAGGATAGTTATCCACGTCTGTCGTTGTGGTCAATTGACCGCCCGGCTGAATACCTTGCAAGACAAGAGGGTGTAAGTTGGCGCGGGCGGCATAAATCGCCGCCGAATAGCCCGCCGGGCCGGAGCCTAAAATAATCAGGTGATGATGTTGACGTTCAGACATGCGTACTCCATTGCTTTATCATAAGGATGTAGTCGTCATCAAAGATGACAAATATGTTCGCGATCCGGGCCGGTGGAAATCATGCTGACAGGAGCTTCGCATAATTCGGCGATGCGCTGCACGAAATGACGGGCTGCTTGCGGTAACTGATCAGCGTTCGTTACACCATAGGTGGATTGCTGCCAGCCAGGCATGGTTTCATACACCGGTTCACAAGCGGCGAAGGCAGCGGCATCTGCCGGAATATATTCCAGCATCCGGCCATTTAATATGTAGCCCGTGCATAGTTTCACTTCTTCCAGGCCATCGAGCACATCCAGTTTGGTGATGGCCAGTGATGTGATACCGTTAATGCGTACCGCATGCCGCGTCACAATAGCATCAAACCAGCCCGTCCGGCGGGGACGTCCGGTGGTGCTGCCAAACTCATGACCTGCTTCTGCCAGATGTTTGCCTGCGGCATGATTCATGCCTTCGGCGTTATACAATTCGGTGGGAAAAGGGCCGGCGCCAACGCGGGTCATGTACGCCTTGGCTACGCCAATCACTTCTTCCACGGCATTCGGGCCGACGCCCAGACCGGCGAGCGCCGCGCCGGCAACGGTGTTGGACGATGTCACAAAAGGATAGGTGCCATGATCAATATCCAGCATGGTGCCTTGCGCACCTTCATACAGAATGCTGGCACCAGCCCGACGCTGCTGATGCAACAGCATGGGCACATCAGCCGCCAGCGGCAATACATGCTGCCGTGCCAGCGCCAGCGCTTCTTCCACTGTATCGCGAGAGACCGGCTCGGCATTCAGGTATTCGCTGAGCATGAAGTTAACCAGTTTGAGATTACGCTCCAGGCGTTCATCCAGATTGCGGCTGTTCAAATCACACAGGCGAATACCACGACGGCAGGCCTTATCTTCGTAACAAGGGCCAATGCCGCGCCCGGTGGTACCAATGCGGCCTGCGCCGCGTGCCACCTCACGCGCTGCATCCAGCGCCCGATGGTACGGCAGAATCAGTTGACAACGATCAGAAACGCGCAGACGTTCCGCTACCGGCACGCCGGAGTCTTCCAGCAAGCGAATTTCATCGCGCAATTCCACTGCATCCAGCACTGTGCCGTTGCCGATCAGGCACAGGGTGTTATGATGCAGAATACCTGAGGGAATATGGTGCAGTACAGTTTTTTGATTGCCAATAATCAGTGTATGGCCCGCATTTGGCCCACCCTGAAAGCGCGCCACCACATCAGCCTCGGGAGCCAGCAGGTCAACAATCTTGCCCTTGCCTTCGTCTCCCCACTGAATGCCGATGGTAATCGTGTTTTTCATAAATCTTCCCGCCTTTATTCCGTCGCCTCGACGACACGATGTTTGACTTTCATCATGTCTGCGTCAGGCGGCAGCATGCTGCGCCCAGCGTTGCAAATCAAACGAAAAGCCAATCGCCGGCATAGCACGCCCATGCGCTGCCATCATTTCATCATAGCGTCCGCCACACAGTACGGCGCTATGGATATGAGGCGTATAACCTCTGAAAATCAGGCCGCTATGATAGAGAAAATGCGGCATCAGTGCAGCATCGGCAAGGATCGTCACATTCTCGCCAAGCAGTTCGCCGGCTGCTGCCTCCAGTTGCAGTAAATGATTGGCGGCAGCGGCGAAATCTGCGCCAAAGGCATCGGCATGCTGTTGCAGCCATGCCTGATTGGCCTGCATCCTGGCAACATCGAGCAGCGCCTGCGCCCGCTTTTCATCCAGTTGATCATCAGCCAGCAGTAATTGCACATCGTCGGCAGAACGATGTTGCAACACCTCCACCCAGTCAGCCAAACGATGCCGACTCCCCGCGCATAATGCCTGCACAATGCCCACATGACCAATTTGCAATACAGGCTCGACAAAACCCGCTGTCAGCATGCTCAGGGCAGCCAGATGCAGGATTTCCAGATCACAGCGTTCACTGCGATCCCCCAGGCATTCAACACCTGTTTGCCATTGCTGTCTGCGGCCATCAAAATGATCGCCCCGTGCCTGTACCACCGGCCCGGAATAGCACAATTTTAACTGCGCCTCATGCTGCAAGCGGGTGGCCGCGATGCGTGCAATCTGTGGTGTCATGTCCGAGCGCACGGCTAGCTGGCCACGGGCTTCAGGGTCATTAAACACCAGTGTGTTGTTCATCAGAAAACGTCCGGCACCAGCCAGCAGCACATCAGGACGCTCCAGCAGTGGTGGAATGACTTCATCGTAGCCGTGTTCGGCAAACAGCTTCAGTACATTGCCTTGCAAACGCCGTAGCGCACGTGCCTCACCGCCGAAAATATCATTAACACCGGGAACGGGAGCCTGCCAACTCATGACAGCTCAGGCAGGCAAATACGACGAACACAGGTGATATGTTCCAGCGCTGCCAGTTGTGCAATCACTTCATCGGACGGCACAGAATCGACGCTGACCAGTGAAACGGCATATTCGCGGTTATCACTGCGGCCAAGACGGAAATCGCCAATATTGATATTGTGATGCGCCAGCATGGCGCCGACTGAAGCAATCACGCCGGGACGATCGATATTTTGCAAAAACAGCATTTCGCCCTGTGGCGCAATTTCAATATCGCAACGATCAAGCGATACCAGACGCGGCCGGGACTCATCAAACAGGGTGCCGGCAATACAGCGCTCGCCATGATCCCCTTGCACCACCAGCCGGATCAGGCTGCTGAAGTGATCTGAATGTTCGCGGGCGATTTCATCAACCTCAATGCCGCGATCCCTTGCCAGCACACCGGCATTCACAGCATTGACCTCATCCATACTCTGCGACAACAGTCCCTGCAACACGGCGTTGATCAGTGGTTTGCGGTTCAGTGATGCAGCCTTGCCCTCAAAGTGAATCTCCACCCGGTCATACCCTGGCTCCAGCCATTGCCCCATAAAGGTGCCAAGGCGCAGGGCCAGTTCGCTGTAAGGTGCGAGTTCACGGGCTTCATCGCCAGAAAGCGAAGGCACATTCACGGCATTATTGATGATACCATGCAGCAAATAATCGGCCATTTGCTCGGCAACCTGCACGGCTACATTTTCCTGCGCTTCGTCACTGGAAGCGCCAATATGCGGCGTGCAATAAACATTATCCAGTTCAAACAAGGGATGATCCCGTGCAGGTTCCTGTTCATACACATCCAGCGCCGCTGCCCGCAAATGCCCCGACTGGCAGGCTTCATACAGCGCCTGCTCATCAACAATGCCGCCACGAGCACAGTTGACGATAATACTACCTGGTTTCAGACGGCCAAGAATCTCTGCATCAACAAGATGACGGGTGCTCTCCAGCAAAGGCACGTGCACCGTCAGAATATCGACCAGATCAGCCAGTTCACCGACGCTGGCAACCTTGATCACGCCCATATCGGCAGCCCGTTCGTCGGAAATAAAGGGATCATACACATATACCTGCATATGCAGACCCTTTAGTCGAT
>WFOJ01000178.1 GCA_015488125.1 Mariprofundaceae bacterium | reverse complement strand
TTGTGGACTTCAAGGAAGGGAAAAAGGGTCTGGAGCGCAGAGAGCGCATTCAGGCATATGAAGGTGTTGTGATTGCTCGTCATAATAACGGCATTTCCAGTTCCTTCACGGTTCGCAAGATTTCCGGAAATGTTGGCGTTGAGCGTGTTTTTCCCCTGCACTCACCCATGATTGAAAGCATCGCAGTGACACGCCGGGGCCGCGTTCGTCGCGCCAAGCTTTATTATCTGCGCAATCTTCGTGGCAAGGCTGCGCGCATTCGCGAACGCCGCTATTGATCCCAGGCTGCGTGCCAAAGCTGTACCTAAAGGCTCCTTCGGGGGCCTTTTTTTATGGTGTCAGTGTTGGCCTGGAGCGACAGATCAGTTATTATCCGCGACTTATTCTGACCCTGACAGGAGCATGCAACGTGACTTTACCTGATCTTACCATCCGTCCCCGGCGCCTGCGCCGCACTGCCGCCATTCGTCGCATGGTGCGTGAATCGGCGTTGACGACAGACGACCTGATTTACCCGATTTTTGTGGATGAGACCATCGAGGAAGCCGTCGCTGTTGGCAGTATGCCGGGGGTGTCGCGTATTCCACTGGCCGATGTTGGCGCCATGGTGAAGAAGGTGGCAGCAGCAGGTATCCCCGCTGTCATTTTTTTCGGCATTCCGGCGCATAAGGACGCGATTGGCAGTGAGGCATGGAACGATGCAGGCATCGTGCAGGAAGCAATCCGTGCTGCCAAGGTAGCCGTGCCGTCCATGTGCGTGATTGCCGATGCCTGCTTTTGTGAATACACCGACCATGGTCATTGCGGCGTGCTGCATGGCGAAGATGTCCACAATGATGAAACCCTGTGTAATCTGCAAAAGGAAGTCACATCCTACGCCCGTGCCGGGGTGGATATTATTGCCCCGTCAGGAATGATGGATGGCATGATTGGCGCGATTCGTTCAGCGCTGGATAGCGAAGGCTTTCAGCAGGTGGCGGTGATGTCCTATGCCGTCAAATATGCTTCCGGTTATTTCGGGCCTTTCCGCGATGCAGCAGATTCCACTCCCAGTTTTGGCGACCGGGCCAGCTACCAGATGGATCCGGCCAATCGTCGCGAAGCCATCACCGAAGCCCTGCTTGATATTGAGGAAGGCGCAGATTTCCTGATGGTCAAACCGGCGCTGGCCTACATGGATATTATCCGCGACGTGCGCGATGCCACGCAATTGCCGTTGGCGGTGTACAACGTCTCCGGCGAATACGCCATGATCAAGGCTGCGGCAGCCAATGGCTGGATTGATGAGCAACGCGTGGTCATGGAAACCCTGACGGGCTTCAAACGCGCCGGTGCTGATCTGATTATCACCTATCATGCACTGGATGCGGCTCGCTGGTTGCAGGAGGACTGAGTGAAGCCCGAACAAACGACGGATGCCGCTGTCATCCCGGCAGACAAGACACAAGGTGGCGAGGCAGACAAGGAAAAAGCCTCTGTCACGGAAGGTGCCACTACCACTGAACCCCCCACCGCAGAAGCAGCAGATGCCAAAACGGCTACCGCTGCCGCTAATCACAAGACGCAGCCAGTCCGGCGATGGTGGCCTGCTGTGCTGGTCTTGATGATAGCCGGACTGGCGGTCTGGCTATCGCCCCAATGGCTGCCGTTGCTGTCGCCGCAACGGGCGGAGCAGGTGCTTTCTCCGTCACCACAGCGGCATACCGTCAAGGCACCGGAGGCAGCGCCTGCACCTTCTGAAGAAGCGCCTGAGGCACCGGCTGCGACAGTGGTTGACACTGCCACGAAGCAGCAGGAAGCGACCACAGCTATCGAGCCAGTCCGGGAACAAGCGGCAACCACCGTTGCTGCCACGGCTGACAAGCCGTCGCCGTCAGCAGCCTCTGCTGTCGTTGGCACAGCCCCTGACGATCAGTATGCCGAACAACTACAGCTTGCCAAAGCTTCTCGCCTGGCTCTGCAAGAGCAACTCGATAGCCTGCAAGCGCAACTGACAGCTACCAAAGCGCAACTCAGGCAAAGTCAGCAGCAACGCCAAACCATGGAACAGCAACAGCACCAGCTGTGGCAATCACAGCAGGCGCGGCAACTTGCACGGCTGGATAGTCGCGATCTCGCCGTCATGGCAGCAGCCTGGGAAGAACTGGCCGCCAATCCATTGCTCAGTGAAGCACAGCGTGCAAAAGCAGCAGCACAGGCGCAAGCAGCGTTCACCCTTGAGCAACAACGTCAGCAGTGGCTGCATCGGCTTGCCAGCATTGTGCAGTCACTACATGTGCCACCACGCGCCAATCTTGTGCCACAGACATATTGGTGGCAGCGCTGGCTGGCCAGGCAGGTGAATATCCATCATAGCATGAGTCACGATGAGCAACAAAAGCAGCTGTTGCAGCAGCGTCTGCGAGACATCATGCTGACCCTGCAACAGACAACATGGCCTGAAGATGCGCAATGGCATCCTGTATGGCAACAATTACAGCAGCGCATGTTGCATGAAAACCTGCCGGAAAGTTTTGCTCAGGCGCATCAGCAGATGCAACAATTAAAAACCATTGCCAGAACGTGGCAGGAGGCTCGGTTATGATTCGCTTGCGTCGTCTTGTTCCCGGTATATTGTTGATCATTACCCTGTTGATCACCATGGCCATGGTGTTGCTACCGGAGATATCTTCCCAGACCTTGCGCCTTCAGGCTTTTGGCTGGGATATTGAGGTTCGCCAGGGCTTTTTCATCCTGGCTGTACTGGCCTTGCTATGGCTCGTCTATCTGCTTCAATTAAGCCTGAAACTGCTGATGGCCGGTCAACTTCGTCTGTTGGCAGGCTGGCGTACGGGCAGAATGAATCGTCGTGAAGGTCATCTGCAAACTGCCTTGTTGCAATGGCTGGATGCGGAGGGCGACCTTGGCAGGCAGGCGCTGAAAAAAGCGGCAGGTGTGATTCCCGACTGGCTTGGCGAAGCCGGTATGTTGCTGACCCGCGCCCGTGATGAATTGCCGTTGCCGCTGGAGGAGGTGGATAATCCGGTCAGCACGGTGGTGGCGGCACGGCTGGTCAGTGCTCCGGCGCAACGCCAATACTACGATCGCAATACCCGACGCATGCATCTTCAGGCGTGGCTGAAACAGCGCCCGCAATCGTTGCTGGCACAATTTCGGATGGCTGAACTGGAGCTGGAAGAGGCACACTATAGGCAAGCAGCGGATCATTTGGAAACCCTGATCAAAAAGGAGCTGGTATTGCAGGATGTGCTCCGACAGGCAGGCGATACAGGCGATTGCCGCCAGTTGCTGGCCACGGCCTGGCTGGGCATGATGAAAGAAGATGAAAGCAAGCGTAAACCCTTGCTGCGTAAACTGCGTAATCTGGCGGTCTCCGATGGCAAGATTATGCTGCAAACCGGACAGTTGCTGCGCCAGCATCAGGGCGATCAGGCCGTAAAAAAACTGTGGCTGGACTTTTTGCAGCAACATGATGATGTGATTGTGGCTGATGCCTGCTACAGCTTGCTAAGCAAGGAAGCCATGAGCCATTTCCGGGAAATCGAACGAAAACAGGGTACAGCATCATTTCAGTGGCTGAAAGCAAGGCTTGCCCATGCCTGTGGCCTTGACGGGCTGGCGGAAGAACTGATAGCGCCGCTACTACAGACTGAACCCCGCGCTGCTTTTTTGCGTAGCAAGGCGCAGTGGCTGCAAGATAAAGGAGATTGCGCCGAAGCCTGCAAGCTGTTGCAACAGGCACTGGATGCAAGGTAACCAGCGAAACGTGATGAGAAGGCGCAGGAGCGGTTACCAGGCCGCATGGCACAGGTACTGAATGCAGCAGATTCACCTTCTACCGCCGCTGGTGGCCAATCAGATTGCTGCCGGTGAAGTCGTCGAACGTCCCGCCTCGGTAGTCAAGGAACTGGCAGAAAACAGCCTGGATGCCGGTGCCAGCCGGATTCAGATTCGTATCGAAAAAGCCGGTAAACGACTGATCGAAGTCGAGGATGATGGCTGTGGCATGAGTCCGGTGGACGCCCGTATGGCACTGCAACGCCATGCCACCAGCAAAATCAGCCAGGTGGAGGATTTGCATGCCATTGCCTCGCATGGCTTTCGGGGTGAAGCACTGCCGTCCATTGCCTCGGTATCGCGCTTTCGCATGCATACAGCCTGCGCTGGCAGCGATGAAGGCTGCGAGGTCACGGTTAATCAGCTTGGCGAGACTGAGTGCAGACCTGCCTCCTGGCGCCAGGGGTCGCGTGTCGAAGTGCGCGATTTATTTCTGCATACACCGGCACGCCTGCGCTTCATGCGTACCGACAAAACCGAGGAAGCGGCCATTCTTGAAGTGGTGCGTCAACTGGCCATTGCTCACCCGGCGGTTCACTGGCAGCTATGGCTGGATGGGCGTTTGCGTCTGGATGTGGTAGCTGGCACACGGCAAGCTCGATTGGCTGCCATCATGGGCAAGGATTTTCCGCAAAACACGGTTGCTCAGCGTCTGGAATATGAGGGCATGGTGGCAGAAGGCTTTTTTGGTTTGCCGACGTTCCATCATCGTGATGCCAGTCGCATGTTGTTCATGGTCAATGGACGGGCGATCCGGGATCGTGAACTGATCGCTGCGCTGCGTGCCGCTTACCGTGATGTGATGTTTCACGATCGCTACCCGGTGGCCGTTGTGTTCCTTGAGATTGATCCGGCGGATGTGGATGTCAATGTGCATCCTGCCAAACGTGAAGTGCGATTTCGTCGTCCGCAACAAGTACGCACGGCTGTTGTCGCCTGTGTGCGAGCGGCTATTGAACAATATGGTCAACATGTAGCGCCGGAAACCACACAGCAGGCGGTACAGACAGCCATGCGCCGCAATACGATGGCCCCACCGCCGGCATTGTTGGCAAACGCCAGCTACACAGCACCATCAGGTAGCCCAGTATCGCAGGCGCAGGAAGCGCCCCGCCAGAGGGAATCAACGAACCACAACCGTCCCATTCAGCCGCCTGCGCCTTCTTCTGCGGCACCACGCCCGTTGCCTGCCTTCCACCAAGAGGACAAGACCAGTACGCTGAACCTCGGTCGGCCGCTGGCTCAGCTTCACCAGCGTTATATTCTCAGTCAGACGGCAGATGGCGTGTTACTGATTGATCAACATGCCGCGCATGAGCGCATTAATTATGAACGGATCAAGCAGCAGTTGCGCGACGGCGAGGTGCGCTCACAACCTCTGCTGTTGCCCGTTCACTGGCAGCCCGATGCGCACACTGCCGCCTGGCTGCATGAGCAGGCGGAAGAACTCCGGCAGTTCGGTGTCGTATTACGCGTGGAAGATGATGATACATTTGCCATTCGCGCCATTCCGGCGCTGTTACAGGACGAAGCGCCACAAGCCCTGGTCGAAGAGCTGGTGGAAGCCTGCCGCCTGATTGGCAGTAAAGCGGAAGCTGCCGAAAGCGGCATGGGCCGCGTTCTGGAACGCTGGCTGGGCAACCGGGCCTGCAAAACTTCGCTCAAGGCAGGTCAGACACTGTCGCCCGATGAACAACAACAGCTTCTGCGCCAGATGGAGCAAACCCCGAACATCGCCCAGTGCAATCACGGTCGCCCCACCTATATTCGCCTTTCCCTGAACGATCTCGATCGATTATTTGGTCGTCAGGGCTGATGTAGGGATAGCGCATGCTGAAACCGAAAAAATCGTGCAGGCTCATCCAAGTGGTAAACGAAACGATACGATTAACTTTGCTGTAGCACAGTTGCGATAACTCCTGGCATCCAGGGGACACATCAAGAACAAGTTGTGAACATGACACATACCACAGTGCAACATCGCCCATTGACCGGATCAAAAACAAAACCGCTGTCATTCAATGCCACCGCCCATGGCGGAAAAACCGGCTGCGGCTGATGGTCTGCCGGTAATGATAATTGAAGTGGTTCCCCCCGTGGGTGGGGACGGCCGCCACCGGACGCCTTACCGACAGCTTAAGCGGTCAACGTCCGGAAAAGTCCGCCGGGTCAATCGCATATTGACGCAGTAATTTACGCAGGGTGTTGCGGTTTATCCCTAACATGGCGGCAGCCCGTAACTGATGACCGTGGGTCTGACGTAGCACATAACGCAATAATGGTGGCTCAAAACAGGCCTTCATGCGCTGATACAAATCACAGTGCTGTGCATCTGTTACCCGGTTGCAATAGTCTTCCAGCCATTGTTCAACAAGGTCATCAAAGCTGTTGCTGTGATCATCTGCCTGCGCTTCCTGTGCGCCGGTGGCCAGCACCACATCGTTGGCGCCGATGGTCAGGCCGGTACTGAGAATCGCCAGTCGCTGCATCACATTTTTCAGCTCGCGCACATTGCCCGGCCAGCGGTAACGGCTTAGTTGCGCCAGTGCATCAGGCTGGAGAATGCGCTGCGGACAGCCATGCTCCCGCACGGCCTGCTGTAGAAAATACTCGGCCAGCTCGGCAATATCGCCCTCACGTTCGCGCAGCGGCGGCACAGTTAGCGGAATAACATTCAGTCGATAATATAAATCTTCGCGAAACGTGCCATCGCGGATTTTTTTTCTCAAATCCTGATGGGTGGCAGCGACCAGACGAATATCCACCTTGATTTCCCTGGTGCTGCCAACAGCCTGGATCAGGCCGCTTTCCAGTACGCGCAACAGCTTGCTTTGCAGCGCCAGCGGCATATCACCGATTTCATCAAGAAACAGCGTGCCGCCATCGGCCTGCACAAAACGGCCTTCGCGCGCTTTGTCGGCACCGGTAAACGCCCCCTTGTCGTGACCGAAAAGTTCAGCCTCCAGTAATTCCGCCGGAATCGCGGCAGTGTTAATCGCAATAAACGCCTGTTTGGCGCGGGGACTCCGGGCGTGCAGCTCTCTGGCCACAAGATCCTTGCCTGTGCCCGATTCGCCATGAATCAACACGCCAAGCGAAGATGCTGCCACCTTGCCCAGCGTGCGAAACAGTTGTTGCATGGCCGGGCTTCGCCCAATCATCAGTGAACGCGGCTGTGACGGCAGGGGCTGGGCAGCAGGTTGATCGGCTGTTGATGCTATCTCCGCCCGTTGCAATAATTGCCGTACTTCGAGCAGATCAAAGGGCTTGGGCAGGTACTCCATGGCCCCGTACTGGTAGGCTTCAGCAGCATGATCGAAGGTGGTTTCCGCTGTCAGAATAATCACGGGTGAGCAAAACAGGCCGCTGTGCAGCGCCTCCATGCCATTGCCATCCGGCAAAAACACATCCAGAAATACCAGTTCTGCCTGCTCCTGTTGCGCCACTCCAGCTTGCAGCGTATCCGCTTCCAGCACGCTATGCCCTTCTTCCTGCAACACCCTGGCCAGCAACCAGCGAATGCCTGCATCATCGTCAACAATCAGCACGCGCATGCAGATGTCTCCTTCGGATTCATGGGCAGATGCAAAATAAAGCGGGACAGCGGGCCGTCAGCACGAAACATCACGCGACCATGATGTTCATGCACCACTTGTTGCACAATCGCCAGCCCCAGGCCGCTTCCCCTGGCCTTGCCGCTGACAAAGGGTTCAAACAGATGTTCGCGCATGTCCGGTGATACAGGTTCCCCGTTACTGCTAAAGCGCAGCTCAAGCACCATGCCACGATAATCCGGCAGGCGAATCAACGAGGAAATACGGGTTTGCAATTCGATTTCGTCAGAGCCTGCCTCCAACGCATTGTGCCAGAGATTCTCCAGCGCCTGACGCATCCTGCTGGCATGCAGGGGCAGTTCGGGAACGGCCGGATCATAAATGCGTCGCACCCTGACCGCCGGGGTAGCACGGCAAACATCATCCAGCAGGCGATGAATATTAACCGCTTCCTTGCGAATATTGGCGCGTGGGCCAAGTTGCAGAAAACTGTCGATACGCTGGCGAATACGATCGGCATCTTCCACAATATGGGTGGCATATTCGCGCTGCCTTCCATGCAGGGTTTCCTGCAATAATTGTGCCGCGCCGCGCAATGAGGTCAAAGGGTTTTTGACCTCGTGCGCCATTTCCAGAGCGATGCGGGCCACGGTATCGGTGCGTTCCTGATGGCGGTAGAAGGCTTCGGTTTCCAGACGATCTTTTTCCGGGATCAGCAGCAGGCTGATGTGTCCATCGCCTGTCGGCCCGAGATGAATGCTAAAGGGATGGTGATCCCGGCGACTGAAAATATGATGATCCGTCAGCGTTTCGCCATTGCAGGCGCGCTCCAGCGCGCTTTGCAGGCGTTCCTGCGGCGCAAAAAACTGCCAGAAGGCAAGCCCGCGAATGCGACGCAATGAGCTGCCGATACACATTTGTGCGTGATCATTGGCTTGCAGAATACGGCCATCACGATCGGCAATGATGGCCGCCACCGGAAGCTGCTCCAGATCAGTCAATGCCGACAAAATACTGCCGCGCCGCAGCCATTTGCTGCGACCATTCATGAATGCGGTTAAAAGCGGCGCGGAATTCGGCAGAAGCGGGCAGTCCCTTGCTGTACCAGGCAACATGCTTGCGAATCATCTGACTGGCCCGACGCTCTCCGTGGTGAGCATGCAGCGCCTGCATATGCTCCTCTACAATCCGCCAGCGTTGCTGGCGTGTTGGCGGTGGCGGCTGTGGCTGCCCCTGAAGCACAGCCGAGATTTCAGCCAGCACCCAGGGATTGCCCTGCACAGCGCGGCCAACCATCACGCCATCGCAACCACTAAGGCGCAGCAGATCCAGCGCACTGGCGGCATCAACAACATCGCCATTGCCAATCACCGGAATGCTGACGGCCTGTTTGGCCAGGCCAATATCTTCCCAGTTGGCGTGACCATGAAACATTTGCGATCGCGTGCGACCATGAACCGTCAGCATGCGAATGCCTTCTTCCTCGGCAATGCGTGCAATGCGCGCAACGTTTTTGCTTTTTTCATCCCAGCCGGTGCGAATTTTCAGTGTCACCGGAACATCCACAGCCTGCACCACTGCCCGCAGAATCCGGGCCACGGCCAGTTCATCACGCAGCAGAGCCGAGCCAGCGACCTGTTTGCAAACCTTTTTGACCGGGCACCCCATATTGATATCAACCATATCTGCACCATGGGCCACGGCCCAGCGCGCCGCATCCATCACAAAACGCGGCTCGGCCCCGGCAATCTGGATGGCTGCCGGGTGCTCATCAGCATCCAGTTCAGCCATGCGTTCGGTGCGTTCCCGCCCTTGTTCAACGGCGCGTGAGGCAATCATTTCCGTCACCGTCATGCCAATGCCAAAGCGACGGCAAATACGGCGAAAAGGACGGTCGGTAATGCCGGCCATCGGAGCCAGTAACAACGGCGGATCAATGCGATGTCTGCCCAGTGAAAAACCAGGCAACAGCCGTTGCCTGGCGGGTGAATCAGCGTTCAATACTGGCGTAAAAGGCCGTGCCTGTGGCAGCGTTAACAAACAGGCGTTTCCACACAGGCGTTTCATGTTTGCCGGTGGATGGAATCGCCTGTGGTTTGAGGATGAATTTGTCTGTGGTATTGTCCTTTTCACCGGCATAAATCACATGACAAACACCGCCCAGGGTAAATGCCTTACCAGCCTCGTCAAACAGAAACTCACAATTCAGCCCGTCATCTTCCATGGAGCCATCCGTGCGCTCGCCCAGCGCATCCAGCTGGGCGTTCACTGTATCCTTGGGGTGAATATGCGGCGTATGTATCATCAAAAAAGGTTCCGCCTTGCCTGCCAGCGATTTGAGCACGTCACCAAAACTGCCGGTCACACTTTCCGGGTAATCCATCGTCCCCTTGAATTCATCATCCTGCTGAAAGGAAATAATATTGACATGCTGGCCTTTGCCAATTCCTGCCCAGGCAGGAACGGCCAGCATGCCGACAGCCAATGCCGCTGCTGCAAGATGTTTAATGATTAACATTACGCTACTCCTTCAATCCCGAGACGGTGGGCAACCTCATGGTAAGCCTCGGAAAGGCCACCGAGATCGCGGCGGAACACATCCTTATCCAGCTTCTGGCCGGTTTGTGCATCCCACAGGCGACAACCGTCGGGGGTAATTTCGTCACCGAGCACGACTTTACCGTCAAGCAGCCCGAATTCCAGCTTAAAATCCACCAGTACGATGCCAGCGTCCTGCAATATATCACACATCAGGCGATTGATGCGGCGAGCCAGCTCGCGCATGGTATCCAGCTGTTCCGCTGTTGCCCAGCCAAACAGCACTGCATGTTCGGTATTGATCATTGGATCGCCAAGGGCATCGGATTTGTAGAACAGCTCGGTCAGCGGACGTGCCAGCTTCAGGCCCTCTTCAAGCCCCAGACGGCGGCAAATCGAGCCAGCAGCCATATTTCGTACCACGACTTCCACCGGCAACATGTGTAATTCATGGATGCGCATACAGTCAGCGGACTCGCGGCGAATATAATGACTGGCAATGCCCGCCTCATGCAATCGCTCAAAAAACCATGATGAAATAGCGCAATTTAACACGCCCTTGCCAGTAACAACAGCATGTTTTTTGCCATCAAAGGCGGTGGTATCATCCTTGAATTTCTGGATCAGTTGTCCGGGTGTGTCGGTGCTGTACAGCGCCTTTCCCTTACCTTCGTATTTGATTTCGTTGTGCATAAAAGGGTTCCCTTGTTGGCAGGAATCAGGAGAGTACTCCGATATTCAGGATGCCAGCCGGGCCGGACGAGGCCGCAACGCGAAGCACGTCCGCTGCCGCTGCTTCCTTCCGGACCTGACGGGGTTCACGGGGTACATCCGTGCGGAGCCCAACCCGGCTGGCAAGGGGAATCGCCAACCTGTGCGCCGGGCGCAGGCAGGCGATAACTTGTTCAGAGGAGCGTATTCAGGGGCTCTCCTCTGGTGGTTTGCAGCAGAATCTGCCTATAGGACTTATGGGACTTATAAGACCTATGGGACTTCTGCTTAACTGGCGGAGAGAGAGGGATTACTCGGGGCTGCGCCCCTCACCCTGCGGGCCGCCGTCGCTTGGCGCCGACGTTCGGATTTGCTGCGCAAACCCGTCGAACCCCATCGAGGCTTCTCACCCTCTCTCCACTCACTGTTCAAGCACGGGCCATGTACCACACGGCTCGTACCACTTATAACTGGCGGAGAGAGAGGGATTCGAACCCTCGGTACCCGTTAAGATACACACACTTTCCAGGCGTGCTCCTTCAACCACTCAGACATCTCTCCGATACCGCTTGTTCAGGGCAACCTGCCCAAGCGGACGGCGAATCATAGAAACCGCCGTCACAAACGCAAGCCTTTCAGGGCAATTGCGTCAAAATCTCATTCGCAGAACGCCCTGAACAAGTAGTCATGATTCCATCATTCATGTTGGATAATCAGTATTCCAGTTTATAACCCACACCGTAAACCGAATAAATCAATTCCAAACCGGGAGATACATCCATAATTTTTTTGCGTAGTTTTTTGATGTGGCTGTCAATGGTACGGTCGCAAACAATGTGCTGATCCCGATAGATGTGGCGCATTAGTTGATCTCGCGAAAAAATTCGTCCTGGTTGCGCTGCCAGGGTGCTTAACAAGCGAAACTCAACGGCAGTCAAATCAAGTTGTTGGCCAGCCAGTAATGCCGTGTAGGTTGTCTGGTCCAGTTGTAACCGGGGAATTTCTTCCTGTGTTTTTGTTTGGCCTCCCCTGCGCAGTACAGCCTTGACCCGGGCGACAACCTCGCGAGGACTAAAGGGTTTGCAAATATAATCATCCGCACCCAGTTCAAGCCCCAACAATCGATCAATTTCTTCTACTCGTGCCGTAATCATGATAATGGGAAGCTGGCTAAACTGACGAATTTCCCGACAAATCGTTAAGCCATCCTTGTCGGGTAACATTAGATCAAGCAATACCATTTGAGGAGCGTGTTTGCGCACCTGTGATGCGACTTCCTTGCCGGATTTCAGCCACGATATTGAGAACCCGGCTTGCTGTAAATATTCTCCAAGTAGTGTGGCAAGTCGTTGTTCATCCTCAACAATCAGAATATGTCCGTGCATCGGGAACCTCCACTGAATCGTAGCTACTATAATCATAAGTGATGCTTTTTAACAAGCCTTCGGTAGGCTGCCGCCCGCCTGATGGATTTTCAGGAAATACATTTATCAGGTTGCGTGTGTTGTTCCGTTCGTTACCAGCCTTGTAACCAGCTTCCCGTGAAACAGTTGGTGGACATGTTGCTGCCTCGATAGGGAACACAACGGTGTGTGTTGGTCATGTATGTTCTGAAAACTGTCTTGGTGGCATGCTGCAAATGGACATCTGAACCAAAGCACATGTTTATAGCACTTCTTTTACCCGAACAAGGAGATTCTGATGGCTGTTCAACGCACTTTGTCCATCATCAAGCCGGATGCCGTCGGCAAAAACGTGATTGGTGACATTATTCGTCGCTTTGAAGAAAATGGTTTGGCGGTCATTGCTGCCCGTATGGTGCGCCTTTCCAAACGTGAGGCGGGTGCATTTTATGCTGTCCACGCCGAACGTCCTTTTTATGGCGAGTTATGTGATTTTATCGCTTCCGGCCCGGTGCTGGCAATGGTTCTGGAAGGCCAGAATGCCATTGCCTTGAACCGTCAGCTGATGGGTGCGACCAATCCCAAGGAAGCTGAAGCCGGTACGATTCGTGCCGACCATGCGGACTCCATTGATGCCAACGCTGTTCATGGCTCGGATTCTGCCGAGAACGCGGCAAAGGAAATTGCCTTTTTCTTTTCTGATCTGGACATCCACAGCCGTCGTTAAGCAAGCATGACCAATTCTCCCCTCACCCCTGAAGACAAAATGCCGGAACAGGTTGCCGTCCGGCGCGCTAAGCTGCAGCACATGCGTGACAACAATAGCGCCTATGGCAATCACTGGCGCAACAGCATTGAGCTGGCCGAACTGGTTGAACGCTACCGTGAACTGGACGAAGAAGCGCTGGCTACCGCTGCTGTCAACGTCAGTGTTGCCGGACGGATGGTTGCCCATCGTGTGATGGGCAAATCCAGCTTTATCCGTATCCAGAACGGCGATGCATCTTTACAGCTGTTTTTGAATCGCGATATGATGGATGATGCAGACTGCTATCTGGCTACGAAGAAATGGGATTTAGGAGATATCATTGGCGCGCGCGGCGTGATTTTTCGCACACGCACAGGGGAACTCTCTGTGCGTGTCAGCCACGCCGAAATCATTAGCAAATGTCTGCGACCACTGCCAGAGAAATGGCATGGCCTGAGCGATAAGGAACTGCGTTACCGTCAGCGTTATGTTGATTTGATTGTCTCTGAAGAATCACGGAAAACCTTTCGTATTCGTTCCCGCGCTGTCTCCCTGCTGCGTCAGGCGCTGGAACGCCGTGGCTTCATGGAAGTGGAAACCCCCATGTTACACGGACTGGTTAGCGGTGCTGCGGCCCGGCCATTTCGTACCCATCACAATGCCCTGGATATGGAACTGGTATTGCGCATTGCCCCTGAACTTCACCTCAAGCGCTTGCTTGTCGGCGGTTTTGAGCGGGTATTTGAAATCAATCGCAACTTCCGTAACGAAGGCGTGGATGCTACGCATAACCCTGAATTCACCATGGTGGAGTTCTATCAGGCCTATGCGGACTTTCAGGTGGCCATGGATAATACTGAAGGTATGATCCGGGAAATTGCCAAAGGCCTGGGTAAGATGCAAGTACAGTGGGAAGGTGTTGATATTGATTTTTCACAACCATTCCGCCGCTTGCGCCTGGATGAAGCCGTGTTTGAAAAACGCCCTGACCTGCGTGGTCATGCCAACGACAAGGCGACCCTGGCCACGGTCTGCATGGAAGTCATCCCCGATTTGAAACCGCTGATCACCTGGAAGGCAGGGCATTATTTGCTGGCGCTGTTTGAAGAACTGGTGGAAGGCGAACTGGAGCAGCCTACCTTTATCACCCACTACCCGGTGGATGTCTCGCCGCTGGCGCGACGCAATAATGATGAACCTTCGGTCACGGACCGTTTTGAGCTGTTCATTGCCGGACGGGAAATCGCCAATGGCTTTTCCGAACTGAACGACCCCGATGATCAACTGGCCCGTTTTAAGGAGCAGGTAAAGGCGCGCAACGCCGGTGATGAAGAAGCTGTTGATGTCGATATGGATTATATTCGCGCCCTGGAATACGGCATGCCCTGCGCTGCCGGCGTGGGTATTGGCGTAGATCGCATGGTGATGATGTTTAGCGGTCAACACGCCATTCGCGATGTTTTGCTGTTTCCCCACATGCGACCGGAACAACAGTAGGGAGGGTTTATGCGGGCTAAAGACGTTATGAAAACCGAAGTCATCACTGCGCGTATTGATGAGCCACTATGTCAATTATTGCCGCATATGCGTAAGGTTCACCTTCGTATGCTGCCCGTTGTTGATCATGACGGCGTGGTTCGGGGGGTGATTTCAACCTTTTCGATTCTGGAACACCTGCTGCCATCCTACGTAACGTCCGGTGACCTGAGCGATCTTTCGTTTGCGCCGGATATCGATCTGATGCGTGCGCATTTTGCTGATCAGCAGCAAAGCAATATCACGGAACTGATGGAAGAGGCCTTGCTGGTGACACCTGATGATGCAGCCCTGGCTGTGGCAGCAGCGCTGATTCGTCACGGCAAACATGAATGCGCCATGGTGGTCGATGAACAACAACGGCTGCTTGGCGTGATTTCTGCCGGTGATATTCTCAACGGACTGGCAAAGGCATGCGGGAATGACTGAACAGCACGCGTCGTCCGTGATTTTCGGTCTTGACCCCTTATGGCTGGCGGTTTCCATCCTGCTGGTCGTCTATGGCGTTATTATGCTGGAAAAATTCAATCGCGCTGTACTTGCCCTGCTGGGCGCGGGCCTGATGATACTCAGCGGTGTGATTACCCAACAGCAAGCTGTTGCCGGCATCGATTTTAACACCATTGGTCTGTTAACGGGGATGATGGTGATCGTCGCCATCAGTCAAAAAACAGGCATGTTTCAGTATGTGGCGATTCGTTCGGCCAAAATGGCCAGGGGAGAACCGTGGAAAGTATTGATCATGCTTGCCGGGGTGACGGCTATCTTCTCCGCGTTCCTCGATAATGTGACCACCGTACTGTTGATTGCCCCTGTTACCTTATTGATCACCGATGCGCTTGGCGTGCGTCCTTATCCCTATTTGTTCGCCCAGATTCTGGCTTCCAATATCGGCGGTACGGCAACGCTGATCGGTGATCCTCCCAATATCATGATCGGTTCGGCAGCGCACCTTAGTTTCATGGACTTTCTTACCCATCTGGCTCCGCTTATTCCACTTGTGTTTCTTGTCAATATCCTGGCAATATGGTGGATATTTGGTCGGGATTTGCATGCCGAAGAAGAAAAACAGCGTATTATCATGGCCTTTGATGAAAACGAAGCGATCAAGGATGTGCCACTGCTGAAAAAAAGCCTGCTGGTATTGGGTCTGGTGATCGCCGGCTTTTCTGTTGCACACAACTTTCACCTTGAACCGGCCAGCATTGCCATGTTTGGTGCTGCCCTGCTGTTGTTATTACAAACATTCGGCCAGCCACTGGAAGCCAAGGATCATGCCTACGAAGGAATTATGGCGGAGGTGGAATGGACGACCATCTTCTTTTTCGTTGGCTTGTTTGTTGTGGTGACCGGTGTTGAACACACGGGTGCGATTAACTGGCTGGCAGCGCAAACCCTGCATCTGACCGACGGTGATTTTAATGCGACGGTCGCTGCTATTCTGTGGATTTCCGCGATTGCTTCTGCGCTGGTGGATAATATCCCCTTTGTTGCCACCATGATTCCCATGATTGCCGATATGGCAGACAGCTTTGGCGGTGAAAGCGCATTACTGCCATTGTGGTGGGCACTGGCGCTTGGCGCATGTCTGGGAGGGAACGGCTCGCTGATCGGTGCATCAGCCAACCTGATTGTCGCCGGCTTTGCCCAGCGTGCCGGTCATCCTATTACGTTTCTGGTGTTTCTTAAGCATGCTTTTGGCCTGATGCTGATCAGTATTGCGATGTGTCATGTTTATCTGTACATGCGCTACCTGAGCTAAGCCATATGATTTCTCGCTACGAATGGATGCTGGCCCGCCGTTATCTGAAATCGCGACGGGATGAACGTTTTGTCTCACTTATTGGCTGGAGTTCAGCCATCGGTATGGCTGTTGGCGTGGCGGCACTGATTGTGGTGCTTTCGGTGATGTATGGCTTTGATGTCGAACTTAAGGATCGCATCCTTGGCTTTTCATCACATGTGGATGTGCAAGGGCCGGAAGATACGCTTGATCACTGGCGCTCCTGGCTTGACAGCAGCGAATCGCAAGCCGGCGTGGTGGAGGCGTCGCCTTACCTCAGTACACAGGTACTGGCCAATCATGGCACAGCCAATAGCGGTGCGATTCTCAAGGGGGTGCTGCCGCAACGCGAACATCATATTGCTTCGCATATCACAGAAGGGCGTTTTCTCAGTATGCAACCAGGTGTGCATTTTGAACTGGTGATGGGCAAGGATCTGGCGCGCAAACTGGGGCTTGAGGTTGGTGATCAGTTACGTTTGATCTCGCCTGCTGGCGGTATTTCACCAGCTGGCATGACGCCACGCATGCGCGCTTTTCGCCTCGTCGGTATTTTCGAGTCCGGCTTTTATGAATACGATGTCGGCATGATTCTCGCACCACTGAATGCGGTGCAGCGACTTGAGCGGGCGGGCGATCGCATTACGGGCATTGAACTGATGCTTAAGGATCGTGAACAGGCTCAGCAAGTTGCCATGCATCTTCGTCATATCTTACCAGAGGGAGCCTGGGTCACGTCCTGGCAGATGCGCAATCATTCCTTTTTTCAGGCTCTGGAAATGGAACGTGTGGTGATGGGAATTATTCTTTCACTGATCGTGCTTGTAGCGGTGTTTAACATGATTTCTTCGCTGGTTATGGTAGTCATGGAACGGCGCAAGGAGATCGCTATCCTCAAAACACTGGGCGCGACGCATGCCTCGGTGATGCGCGTGTTTTTATCCATGGGTGCCTTGTTAAGTGGACTTGGCACGCTACTGGGGGCAGTATTTGGCCTGCTCCTCGCCTGGAAGCTGGATGTCATCCTGGCGACGTTTGAACGCCTGACCCACATCAAGATATTGTCGAAGGATGTTTACTATATTGATCACGTTCCTTCCATTATTGAACCGGCATCGGTGGTGATTATCGTTGGTTTCAGTTTTATGCTTGGCATTGCGGCAACGTTTTATCCTGCATGGCGAGCTTCTCATGTGCCGCCAGCAGAGGCCTTGCGCTATGAATAAGGGCGGAGTGAACTGTGTCGCTGGCTGATCTTAAGAACAAAGCCAAGCAAGCCTTGCTGGATGGCAAATATGAGCGTGCCCGCGATTTGTTTGCGCAAATCCATGAGCAGGATCCCTCTGATATTCGCGCTTTCGTTAAGTTGGCGGAAATGAAGGAAAAAACAGGGGATAAAAAAGGCGCGGTCAAAGATTATATCGACATTGCCTCGACCTATGCTGACCAGGGCTTTGTGGTGCAGGCCATTGCCATCAACAAGATTATTCTACGCCTGGATCCTGGACGCACGGAAATTAATGAACAATTGCAGAAACTCTCATCCGAACGCGGTGAGGATTGGGCAACATCGACGTCAACGGTGCAAACCGCAATGCCGAGAACATCACCGCTGGATCTGTCGGCCAGCGATCGTTTCAAACTTGGCTTTTCGCGCACGCCGTTGCTTTCGGGGCTTTCCGGCGCCGAACTGGATGCATTTATTGCCTCCCTGGAGCTAAAAGAGCTCAACACTGGCGATGTACTTTACCGTGAGGGTGAAACCGGTGAATATCTGTATTTGGTGGGTATGGGAACGATTCAGCTACAGGCCAGGAGTGCTTCAGGTGAATACCGCACTTTTTCGCGTCTTCATGAAGGGGATTTTTGCGGTGAACATGCCTTCATGTCACATTTGAAACATGACCATGCTGCTGTTGCCGAATCGGAAACGCGCGTGTTGATGCTGGACCGCGCAACCTTCGATCAATGGGTAAAGAAATATCCGCAAATCGGAAACACTGTTGAGGATTTTTATCGCCGCCGCGTACTGGCTAAAGTGTTGGCTGTAACGCCGTTGTTTGAAGGGGTGCCGGATAAAATTCGCCTGGCACTGGCCGAGCGCTTCAATGTTTGCAAATTCAAGCGTGGCGATGTGATCGTCAAGGAAGGGGATAGCGGCGATACCTTTTACCTGATTCGTTCCGGCAAGGTCCTGGTGACCACCAGCAAGATGGATGCCACGGGCGGCGTGGTGAATCTGGGCCAGATGGGGCCTGGCGCCTTTTTTGGTGAAGTTTCGTTATTGACCAACAAACCCCGGACGGCCACAGTCATTGCAGGTCAGGATGTGGAACTGATGGAATTAAGCCGGGAGAACTTCAATGCGATCGCTGAACGTTTTCCTTCTGTGCGCAAGGTGGTGGAGAGTTATCAAAAACATCGGGTGCAGAAAACGATCAGGGCGTTGATGAGTCGCAGGTGAGCTTTTTTCACGTTCATGGCCTGTGCAAAAGCTATCGCACTCCCTCCTCATCCATTGAAGTTCTCAGGGGACTGAACCTGGAGCTGGCCACAGGCGAGTTTCTTGCCATTGTTGGCGAATCCGGCAGTGGCAAGAGTACGTTACTACAAATTCTCGGCACGCTGGATGAAGCCGATGCCGGCAGTATTCATCTTAATGGCCAATCATTGATCGGCCTGTCAGCTACCGCGAAGGCTAGCCTGCGCAATCATCAGCTGGGCTTTGTCTATCAGGCACATCATTTGATTCCCGAACTAACGGCGCTTGAGAATGTCATGCTACCGTTGATGATTCGTGGCACTACCGAGACAGCAGCCAGGGCTTCGGCCATACGCCTGCTGGATCGCCTGAAGCTGGGGCAGCGTATTGATCACATACCTGCCCGACTTTCCGGCGGTGAGGCACAGCGTGTTGCCGTAGCCAGGGCTTTGATTGGCAAACCGGATTTGCTACTGGCCGATGAGCCAACGGGCAATCTTGACGAGGAAACGGCTGATGCCGTCTTTCAACTGATGCGGCAGTTGTGCCGAGAAGAGCAGGCGGCGGTGATCATGGTAACACATAGTCAGGCATTGGCGGCCAAGACCGATCGCGTGTTAAAACTTCAGCATGGCAGGCTGCACTGATGGATGTTGGCGCCATCCTCCATGGCATCAGCATCTGGGCGCTGCCGGTGTTGTTTGCTGTGGTGTTCCATGAAGTGGCTCATGGCTACACAGCCTGGCGGCTGGGCGATCCGACAGCGCACATGATGGG
>WFOJ01000177.1 GCA_015488125.1 Mariprofundaceae bacterium | reverse complement strand
GCTGCGTGAGGAAACAGGGCTGCCGGTCACGGTCGCCGAAGATGCACTGAACTGCGTGGTGCTGGGCAGTGGTCACGTCCTTGAAGAGCTCGACCGCATGCGTGGTGTGCTCTCCAAAGACTGAAGCGTAGTCGCCTGTGCGACGGCAGTTTCCCCTTCGTCAATGGCTGATGGCAGTGGCTGTGATCACCAGCTTGTTGGCTGTGCAATGGCTGCAACCGGGACAATACGTCATGCTCTGGTCAGCGCCGGTACTGGATGCCCTGCAACAGCCTGCCCGCTGGTTTGAGGAAGCCCGTCTCTGGCTTGGCAAGAAGCAACATCTGCAACAGCAAAACCGGCAATTGCGGCAAAAACTGGCGCAACAGGCAAGCTTGTATCAACAGGTTAAAAGTTTACAGGAGGACAATCGGCAGCTACGTCAGCTACTGCATGTAAGACAACTTCATGGTTACCAATGGCAGGCAGCCAGAGTACTTGGCTACAGCCCCGATGCAAAAAATCGGCGTTTACTGTTACGCATAGAGGGGACCAGAGCTGATGATGTTGTCGTGTCCGATGAGGGGCTTGTCGGGCTGGTGGCGCATCAAACGGCTGAATACGCAGTGGTACGCACCATTCTTGACGCTTCACTGGCTGTGCCACTGACCACCGAAGATGGCAGGCTGATCGCCCTGGGCCGAAGCAATGGCCTTGAACTCAGGGTGGATTTTGTTGCTGCGACTTCCAGCCTGGAAGTCGGCGATATCCTGCAAACATCGGGAGCGGGAGGCATTTATCCGCCGGGCATCAAAGTGGCGCGAGTGCGTCAGGTGGAACCACGAAAAGGCAGCCCGTTCCTGATGGTGACAGCAACTCCGCTGGCTCACTGGCAGGGCAAACGCTGGCTGGCTGTCGCCCGCAATCCATAACGCTTATGGCATCATGGCTGCTGATCTGTTTATTACTCCCTGGCTTGTGGCTGAACTGGCTGTTATCCGCATCCATCATTCAACCTGACTGGGCAGCTGCAATTCTGCTCGGCGCATTGCTGGCACAGCGACGGTATGCGCTGTGGATCATTCCGGTGGCCATTATTCACGACCTTATGATGTATTGGGCAATCTGGCCAGGTATGCTTTTCTGGCTGCTCGCTCCGCTGTTTCTGGCCTGGCTGGATGGGCTGGCAGGAACCGGCTGGCCGCAACGCCTGATCCTTGTGGCTTTCATGCCCATCTGCTGGTGGTGGTTGGGCTGGTCGCCATCAGCCAGCCTGCTAAGCGCCATGATGGCTTTTTTCTTTTGGTATGTATGGGCTGAACACCCACTTTTGCCGCTGCCGTTCCGTCCTCAGTCCTTGCCTTAACCGCGCTGTTCCCGGCCCTGTCTGGCGGCTTTCTCCCACAGTGGATGCAAAACTTTTCGGCTATATTCCAGTGCTTCCTGTCCCTGGTGAATATCGCCATACATGACCTTGGGGCAATTATCATAATAATGCCCCCATTCATCCTGTTCCACTTTACTTAAACGATTGGGGCGGGCATCGGCAATCGCCTGTGGCTCAAGACCAAGCCGATAAAAAGCATTAAACAATGTCGGCACGCCGGTAAACACAACCCAACGGTAGCCCTGACCATAGAGAAAGGCTGTCACCGCCACAATAGCCGCACGGGCTCCACCGGTTCGCAAGTCAGCCAGGTTGCCAACCTCCACAATCTGCTGTCGCTCCACCTGCGTTCCTGTGCGTTTGGCAATAACGCATTCAACAGGGTGATCCAGATAATGCTCCAGAAATAACGGTTCAGTTGCCGCCGGGCGAAACCCCAATGCTGCAATTGCCTCACCCTGCATACTGCTAAGATATAACAAATACGGCATAAAATGTTGTATATCGGCATCATAGGCATCTCGAAACCGGGCATGGATCAGCGCTTCTATTTGCCGTCGCCGACTGTCGGCAGCATCAATAATTTCTATGCGCATGAACACTCCGCGTTATTGGCCGTCCCATCAGAAACGCCTGCACTATTCTGATGGCAGAGCCTATTCTTCAGACAATACTGAATTATTGGTGAACAAATAATGACACATGGCAAAGTGCAGTGTATCATCCTGCGTTGTACAGGATCAAAACGAGGAGATGCAGATGTTAAAAGGGAATATGGTTATTGGTCAGTCTGGCGGGCCGACGGCTGTTATTAACCAGTCGCTGGTCGGGGCGGTGCTGGCAGCACGCCAAAGCGATTCGATTCATCGTATTCTTGGCGCCCGTCATGGCATCAAGGGCATTATGGAAGCGGATTTTATTGATCTTTCGACGCAAAGTGAGGCGAAACTTGAACAGGTTGCCGCCACACCGGCAGCCGCACTTGGCTCCGTACGCCTAAAACCCGGCAGACAGGAGTGCGAGCGGGTGTTTGATGTCTTCCGCCAACATAATGTGCGCTATTTCTTTTATATTGGCGGCAATGATTCGGCGGAAACGGCGCATATTATCGCCGAAATGGCCAAGGCGGCCAGTTATGACTTCTGTACGGTGCATATTCCCAAAACGATTGATAACGATCTGAAAGTCACTGATCACTGCCCCGGTTTTGCCTCGGCTGCGCGCTTTGTGGCGCTGGCCTTCATGGGCGATGATTGCGATAACCGGGCGCTGCAAGGGGTGAAAATCAATGTTGTGATGGGTCGCCATGCAGGCTTTTTAACGGCAGCCTCTGCGCTGGCCCGCCACGCCGATGATGATGGCCCGCATCTTATTTACCTGCCTGAGCGTGTGTTCAGCGTTACCCGCTTTCAGCAGGATGTGCGCCGGGTTATGGATAAGCTGGGGCGTTGTGTGGTCGCCGTATCTGAAGGAATCGCTGATGCCAATGGTCATCCCATTGCCACCACCGGTGAGCGCGATTCACACGGCAATATCCAGCTCTCCGGCACTGGCGCACTGGGCGATGCGCTGTCTGCCCATGTCAAGGCGGCGTTTGGTGATCAGGCGGTGCGTGTACGCGCTGATACCTTTGGTTACTTGCAGCGCAGTTTCCCGACCATTGTGTCTGAAGTCGATGCCCGTGAGGCACGTGAAGTCGGCCAGTTTGCCGTCAATCATGCCACGGCCACCGGTGAGCCTGCCTCGATCGCCATTCGTCGCGTGAGTAACGAACCCTATCAAAGCGAGTATTTCAGTACACCGCTGTCATCTGTTGCCCGCGAAGCCACAACCATGGCAGATGATTATATTCATCCTGATGGTAACGATGTCACCGAAGCATGGCTGAATTACGTCAGGCCACTTGTTGGCACGTTGCCAACACCCGGACGCTTATAGTCTGAGTCATTGCAGGAGGCGTGTGATGAGCATAGAAATCAAGGTTCCCAGCCTTGGCGAATCCGAATCCGAGGCAGTGCTGGAGCGCTGGCTGGTACAACCCGGTGACACGGTCGCTGTTGATG
>WFOJ01000176.1 GCA_015488125.1 Mariprofundaceae bacterium | reverse complement strand
TCGAGGCGGAAAAAGCCGTTGGTGACAATCAGAACAATGGCAAAATCCTGATGGCCACGGTCAAGGGTGACGTCCATGATATTGGCAAGAATATCGTCGGCGTGGTATTGCAATGCAATAATTTTGAAGTCATCGACCTGGGTGTGATGGTACCCGCCAATACCATTTTGGAAGAAGCAAAAAAACATCAAGTAGATATTATTGGCCTTTCCGGCCTGATCACACCCTCGCTGGACGAGATGGTGCATCTGGCCAAAGAGCTGCAACGCCTTGGCTATACCATCCCTGTCATGCTCGGCGGTGCCACGACCTCCAAAGCGCATACTGCCGTGAAAATTGCGCCGGCATACGAGCAACCGGTGATCTGGGTGAAAGATGCCTCCCGCGCCGTTGGTGTGGCGCAAAACCTCGTCTCGGATACAACCCGCGAAGCCTATGTCAACAGTATTCGCCGTGAATATGAGGCGGTACGCGAACGTCATGCGGGTCGTCAGCGCAGCACGGATTTTCTGACGCTGACGGCAGCTCGCGCCAATGCCGCCGCAACCGGCGCTATTGCCCCGGCGCCACAACACGCGGGCATTCATGTATTGCCGGATATCCCGCTGGCGGCCATCCGCGAACTGATCGACTGGACGCCGTTTTTCTCCGCCTGGCAGCTTAATGGCGCATATCCGCGCATTCTTAATGATCCACACAAGGGTAAGGAAGCGCAAAAAATCTTCGACGAAGCGCAGCAATGGCTGGATCGCATCATTGCGGAACACTGGTTCACGGCCAAGGCTGTAGCAGGACTGTTTGCCGCCCACTCAACAGCGGATGACAGTGTGATCGTCAGCGATGCACAGGGAGAAGAGCTGTGCCGCTTTCATTTTTTGCGGCAACAACAGAACAAGAAGGATTCCCGCGCCAATCTTTGTCTTAGTGATTTCATTGCCCGTGATAACGATCATATTGGCGGTTTTGCCGTCGCCATTTTCGGTGCGCAGGAAAAAGCCGCCGATTACGAGGCACAGGGTGATGATTACAGTGCGATCATGATCAAGGTGCTGGCCGATCGTCTGGCCGAAGCACTGGCGGAATGGCTGCATCGTGAGGTGCGTCGCCATTACTGGGGGTATGCGGCGGATGAAACGCTTGATGTGGATGCCCTGATTCATGAGGCGTATCAGGGCATTCGTCCTGCTGCTGGTTACCCGGCCTGCCCCGAACACAGCGAAAAAGCCACGCTGTGGCAGTTGCTGAACGTTGAAGCCAATATCGGTATGAGGCTGACTGAATCGTACGCCATGACCCCGCCTTCTGCTGTCTCCGGACTTTATTTCGCCAATGCCTCAGCGCATTATTTTACCGTTGGCAAGCTGGACCGCGATCAGGTGGCAGACTACGCCCGGCGCAAGGGCTGGAGTATGGAAGAAGCGGAGAAATGGCTGGCACCGAACCTGGGCTATTAAGCCTTGGTCATGCCAAGCATGTGCTTGCTCTCGTTCCGAGGGCTGATTTCCTCTTTTCAGCATGCAATAACAGCTATTGAACGAATACACCGGTAAGCTGTAACCGCCTGGGATATTGTCCGGAAACGGAAAGAACGACTGTGGTGTTCCTCGCTGCGCTCTCCGTTCTCCGACAGACTCCTGGGAGTCTGTCAGGCTTTGATCAATCTACTGCGAAAAAACCGGATATTGGCCAAATCTTCGCCCTGTTTTTGTTAAATAGCGCTGCTACTTACCGCTAACAGGCCGTATATTTGACTCAATCCCGCTATTTCTCGTGACGATTGCCAAAGTCCGAGAGACTCCTAGCTTGCGAATTTTGTTGCAGGATCGCAATGATGCCCAGGGGGCATAATCCACCGTTTGATCATCAGACGCAACCTCATATTGTCTTTTGTTTTTCCGGAAGTAGTCTGTGACCTTACGGTTGTGATGTTAGGTTCGAAACCGGTAGAAGAGGGAAAAAGAGAGGGGAAAATGAGTGCTGTCGATTCACCCGAATATATTCGGGATGATGTCGCCTGGCATGCACTATGCACACATAATATTGTTGTCGAGTACGATGCATCTGGCTGTTTTCGGCACGTCAGTGAGCGCTTTGCGCAGCTTGCCGGGCGTACCGTTGAGGCATTGTCCGGTCAGCATCGCAGTATTGTTGCATGGGATGTGGAAGGTGATGATGATCCCTGGATGATAGTAGAGCAAGGGCAACAATGGCACGGCGTGCTGAAGCTGGCAACCAGTGATAAAAGCCCTGTATGATTGGAAACAACCCTGGTGCCACTGACCGGGAATCAGCCTGGTTGCCTGGCTGTGCATAGCGACATCAGCGAGAGCAGGCTGGCCAATATTGCCTTGAAGGACAGTGAAGATCGTTTTCGCAGTATCTACGAGTATAGCAGCGATGCGATCATGCTGCTCAACGAACATGGCTTTTTTGATTGCAATGAGGCGACCCTGAAAATTTTCGGCTGCCCGGACAAGGCCACTTTTTGTCGTCTGCATCCGGCTGACCTTTCGCCGCTCTGTCAGGAAGATGGCCAGAACTCCATGGAAAAGGCCAACACCTTGATCATGCAGGCGATGAGCGAAGGCAGCGCCCATTTTGAGTGGCAGCACAAACGGGTGGACAGCCAGGAAGTCTTTGATGCCGAGGTGTTGCTGACTTCATTGGTTGGTGAAGATGGTCCCTATCTCGAAGCCAGTGTGCGCGATATCAGTGAGCGCAAACGTGCTGAAAAGGCACTGGTCGAGGCGAGAAAACATGCTGAGGAATCGGCTAAAGCCAAAAGCAGTTTTCTTTCCAATATGAGTCACGAAATTCGCACGCCGATGAATGCGATTATCGGTTTTGGTGAATTGCTGGCACAGAGCGGATTAGATCAACAACAATCCGGCTATGTACGCAAGATCAATCGTGCGGCTCGGGCACTGCTGCACATCATCAATGATGTTCTCGATTTTTCCAAAATCGAAGCAGGCAAGATGCGTATTGAATCGGTTGATTTCGTACTTTCGGATATTATCGGTTATGTGTGTGACCTGGTCGCGCATACTGCTGCCAACAAGGGAATTGAAGTGATCGTCAGCTCATCACTGGATCTGACTGAGCCAGTATGCGGCGATCCTTTGCGTTTGCAGCAGATTTTATTGAACCTGGTCAATAATGCCGTTAAATTTACGCATCAGGGTGAGGTGGTAATCTCTGCCTCCGGTATGGATACAGATGATGGTGCGCGCCTGTTGCGCTTTTCTGTGCGGGATACGGGCATCGGCATGCACGAGGATCAGTTGCAGCATTTATTTTCACCCTTTACCCAGGCAGATGGTTCCACGACCCGTAAATACGGCGGCACTGGCCTGGGGCTGAGCATTTGTAAACGACTGGTAGAGCTGATGGGCGGGCGTATCCATGCCACTTCCGTGCCCGGTGAAGGAAGCTGTTTTGAGTTCACCCTGCGGTGTCAGCCAGGTAGCAAGACCAAAGGCGTATCCATGCAGCCATCGCCCGAAAAAATCAAACACACCCGCGTACTGGTTGTTGATGATAATCCGACCGCTCGCGAAAGCATTAGCGCTTTTTTGCGACATTGGGATGTTCCCGTGCATGCGGTTTCATCCGGGAAAGATGCACTGAGTTCGCTACAGGATGCAGCAGCACTGGACTGCCCGTACCAGGTAGTACTGATGGACTGGAGCATGCCCGGTATGGATGGTGTTGAAACCGCCAAACGTATTCGGACGATGGCAGAATTATCGCCAAAACCCAGGGTGATTCTCTTGTCAGGTTACAGCAAAGATGAACTGCCGCAAAATGCAGAACAGTATGTCGAAGATTTTATTGCCAAACCGGTGATGCCATCGACCTTGTTTGAGCATATATTTGATGATGCAACACTCGCTGCCGAAGCGGCAAGTCCGGCTGCTGCTGTGGATTCTGCTTCGCTGCAGGGGCTTCGCGTACTGCTGGTCGAAGATAATGCGGTTAATCAGGAACTGGCGCGTATTGTGCTGAATAAATTCGGCGTGAAAGTCAGCGTAGCCATGCATGGTCAGCAGGCGCTGGATATTCTTGGACAGGATGCTGAATTTGATTGCATTCTGATGGATATGCAAATGCCAGTACTCAATGGCGTGGATGCCACGCGCCTGATCCGTCAGCGGCAGGAGTTGCAACATATCCCTGTTATCGCCATGACGGCTAATGCGATGAAGGAGGCGGTGGATGAATGCCTGGCAGCGGGTATGAACGATCATATCAGCAAACCTGTCCGTCAGCAACAGTTGTTTGATGTATTGCATCGGTGGGTGCAACCATCACGCTCAACAATTGACGATGCCAAACAGCATGTGACTGCGGCTGCCGATATGGCTGCACTGAAGCAGCTGCATGGTGTGGATGTGATTCGGGGCATTGATCAGGTTGGTGGCGATGCTGCCGTCTTTCGCAAGGTGTTGTTGCACTTTGCCGAGAATCAGGCGCATATCGCAGCGGATATTCGTCAGGCACTTGTCACTGAGGACTATGAGCAGGCAGCAAGACTGGCACACACCCTGAAAGGGCTGGGTGGAACCATTGCCGCCAAAGAAGTGCAACGCGCAGCCAAATTACTGGAGAAAGCCATTCGACGGCAAGACGAGGAGGCTGCGGGCGAGTTGTTGGTTGGGTTGGAAAAATGTCTGCAACCGCTGTTGAAAGCTATTCGACAACTTGACCATGTTGATCACACAGCAGTCAACAAGGACGGTGAAACGTTGAAACAAGCCTTTGCAACAGCATCATGCTTACTGACCGATCTACTGGCCTTGTTGCAGGATGATGATAGCGAAGCTGTCTCCATGGCAGAACAACTGTTGGAAGCGCTGAAACACACGCCGTTGGAATCCGCAGCCAGACAATTACTGCATACCGTTGAAGGTTTCGATTACGAAGAAGCCATTGCAGCACTGGATATTATTCAGCAGCAGTTGGTTTCCCAAAGCACAGGAGCATCTTATGACTGTTAGTGACACGCTGTTGTTGGTTGTTGATGACACACCGGAAAATATTATGGTATTACGCTCCATGCTGGCCGATCGTTATCGCCTGAAAGTTGCTACCAATGGTGAAAAGGCGCTGCGTATTGCCCACAGCAATGCTTCTCAACTGGGTATGATTCTGTTGGATGTCATGATGCCGGGTATGGATGGCTATGATGTCTGTCAGCGATTGAAGGAAAGTGATGATACCCGGCATATTCCCGTGCTGTTTATTACCGCCCGGACAGCGCAGGAAGATAAGAATCGGGCACAACAACTCGGCGCTGTTGGCATGTTGCACAAGCCGGTTAATGCACAGGAACTGCAAGATTTCATTCGTCGGGGGATAAACTGAATCCGTATTCAGACCTCTGCCCATGCTGATTATCACATCATCGTTTACCAGGTTTATGCATAACTACCTGATCGTTATCACTGTGTTATTGATGCTCACGGCCTGCGGCGGTGGTACTGGTGGTAGTGCTGGCGGTGGTGCTTACAGCGTTCCTGCAATGGCTTCTGCCACGGTGATTAACATGAGCAATAACAGTATCAGCGGTGCTAACTGTCATACCGTGTGGGATCGTTACAGCTCACCTTACTGGTTGCAGTCCGATGTTACGGTTGCTGCCGGGTGCCGGCTGCAGATCGATGCCTACACGGTGGTGAAGCTTAATCCAGCAGTTCAGATCAGGGTGCAAGCTGGTGGCACGCTGGATATCTATGGCACGGCAACAGCACCTGTGTGGTTGACCTCCATCAAGGATGACAGCATCGCCGGTGACACCAATCACGATGGCAACGCAACCATACCGGCGGCAGGTGACTGGCAAAATATTTACTACGAAGCCAATGCCCATGGCGTCATTCAACACGCGCAATTGCGTTATGCAGGTAGCAACCCGACCTGGGGCGGTTTGTATCTGGCATCCTCTGTTGCGGTCAATGCTGTCAGTATCCTGAACGCGGCCGGGCATGCCCTGGTGATTGATGGCAGCGCGGCGCCGGTCATACGTAACAGCTTGTTTGACGGCTCTACCGCAGAGGCCGTATATTTAACCAGCACCAATAATCTGATTTCCATGGATGCAACGAATACCATCAGTCATGTGGCAACAGCGTATTTATCGGAACAAGGCATTCCGCCAGGGGTAACGGCTACGATGGGCGCTGGCGTGGGAACAATCGTCAATACCGGAAGACTGGAGGTTGGCGTCACCCTGGCCGGCTTGACGACATCGTTGGTGACGGCATTTGAAGCACAGGCAGGTCGTCCTGTTCGTCGCGTTCAACGGATGTATAACCTGGATGAGCCTGCGTATTTGTGGAATACCGAATTGCCCAACATCATGAATGCGGGCTACAAGGTTCTGCTAACCTTTGAACCGAAATTCAACAGTGATGTGTATGCTAACAGCCCCAGTCGTTTGCGGGCAATTGCCGCCGGCACCTACGATGCACAGCTTGATACGTCGATCAACGGCATAATCAATAATGTGCAACCGTTGTTTCCGAATGCCGATATCTGGATTCGCTTTGGTCATGAAATGAACGGTGATTGGTACCCGTGGGGCGGGCTGGTGGATGCCTATGGCAATCCACACAACGGCAACACGGCAGCGGATTATATCGCGGCGTACCGGCATGTTCAGCAACGCTATCGCGCAGCGGGTCTGGCGGAAAACATGGTTAAATTCATCTGGTCGCCCAACGTCTGGCCAACAGATAATTTCACCGTTTTTTATCCGGGTGATGCTTATGTCGATTATATTGGCCTGTCTGGCTTCAACTTTGGCCCGAATACGCCCTTGCACCCCAATCTGAACTGGCAAACATTCAACACCATTTACCGTTTTAGCTACAACACCCTGGTTGCGGCCTGGCCAGCAAAACAAATCGTTATTGCCGGTGTATCCTCTGCGGAAAGCGGTGGCAGCAAAGCCGCCTGGATCACCGATATGGCAAGACAATTAAAAAATGGCTACCCTTCCATCGTCAGCCTGTTTTGGTTCAATATTGATAAAACAGCCATTGGCGAAGCCAACTGGCGGATTGATTCGTCTGCCAGCAGCCTGGCAGCGGCACAGCGGATGTATTCAGATGGTTTACTGTGGCGCTAATGCTCTGAGTCGTATGCACAAAGAGAAGCTGTCTGCTCCGTGTCAGTCTGTGCAACAACCTATGCGATCAGGATGATGTGCACGAATGTTCACCAAATGTGAAGGCGTAAAGGACTTTATTCACAAGGGCAATTGCCAAGCTGTTTTCGCTAACAGTTGATACAATACTTGCAGTTTCCAACTTATTTTTCTACGCTGTCGGCGTTTTTTGTTTTTGCCTGCAAGGAGTTGATGGTCATGAAAAAGCTTATTCTTAGCGTACTGGTTGTCAGTTTTCTGCCTGCCTGCCACTTTCTCAGTGAGCGCGAGCATGAAAATGTGATGAAAATCCCTTTCAATATGTATAACTTAAACAAGAAAGACAAAGCACTGGAGAAGAGTGATCAGGAACTACGTGAGAAAACGAGCAAGCTCGAAAAAGAGCAAAAAGCGCTCGTGCGCAGTCACAAGCGCGTCGAGAAGACGCTGAAAGAACAAGGGAAGAAGCTGAAAAAAATCGAGGCAACAGTCAATGAACTGAATGACAGCATGAAAAAGCAGGTGGAGCAGCAACAGGTAAAAATCCAGCAGCTTTCCGAACATGCTGTGAAACTGACATTACAGGATACCCTGATGTTTAATAAACGCAGCGTACAGATCAAACGCGAAGGCCGGCATCTGTTGAACGACTTCGCCCGGGCCGTAAAAAACGCCGGTACCCCTGTCCATATTCGTATTGTTGGTCATACCGATGATTTGCCGATCAGCAAGTTCCAGCGCAATGAGTTTCTTGATAACTGGGAGTTGTCGGCTGACCGTGCGGCTGCCGTTGCCCGTTATTTGATCTGGGCCGGCAAGCTGGATAAATCCATGCTGCATATTGAAGGCAGGGCCGATACGCAGCCGCTGGTGCCCAATACCTCCGAAGAAAACAGGGCGAAGAATCGTCGCGTTGAACTGTTTGTGGAGCAGCACGGCTTTGAAAGTGCCGCTACACCTGTGGCTGCCAATCCATGCTCGCCATCGGTGAATGCACGCATGGAGCAGGAGCCTGAAGTTACACCGGTAATGTAATTGATGTCGCGTTATGCCGTCCTGCCATGGCTTGGCTGCGCGCTGCTTACCTTGTGGTTGCCAGCTTGTGCGCCAACGATCAAGGTCGCACCACCGGATAAACCGATCACCATTAACATGAACGTGAAGATCGAACATGAAATTCGCGTTAAGGTTGACAAGGAGCTCGACAATGTCCTATCCGACGATAGCGGACTCTTTTAGCGCGAGCAAAGCCAGGCAGTGTGGCTTTGTCCTGGCTTTATTATTGTTGGTAGCAGCGCCTTTGCAGGCAGCCGATCTGGCTTCAGCCAAGCAGGCAGGCTGGCTCGGTGAACAGAGTAACGGCTACCTCGGACTGGTGAATCCCAAGGCGCCGGCGGATGTTAAGCAATTGATGAAATCTGTTAACAGCAAGCGGTTGCAGCACTATAAGCGCATTGCCAGTCGTAATGGCATTCCGTTGGCTCAGGTGGAGCAAATGGCGGGCAGGAAGGCGATACAGAAATCTGCTCCGGGCGCTTATATTCGTCTGGCCTCCGGCAGTTGGAAAAGAAAGTAGTCCGCAACTTGACAGAAAGGGGGCATCATGCCCATTGACTCAGATTCACTGGCGATTGCAGCTTTTACGCGCCAGTTGAAAAAACATTATGTGCAGGCGTATGGGGAAACCGCTGAGCCTTATGATGAGATCACCTATTGGGCAGCTCATCTGGCGCTGGAAAACCTGAGTAATACCAATTCCTTATACCACGATCTTGATCATACGATTCTGGTTTCATCAGCCGGGCTTTGCATTCTCCAGGGTAAGCATCTGCTGGACGGTGGCGTAACGCCTTCTGACTGGATGCACTTCATGATTGCCTCATTGTTTCATGATATTGGCTTTTTGCGCGGCATTTGCCAGGGTGATGAAGCTGATCTGCTGGTTGTTGATGAACAGGGGGAACGCATGCATATTGCCAATCAGGGCACCAATGCCTCACTGATGGCTTACCACGTTGACCGTGGCAAGGTATTCATCCGCGAGCGTTTCTCCCGGCAGCTAACCAGTGATCTTATTGATGTGGAACGCATTACCAGCTATATTGAAATGACCCGCTTTCCTATCCCTGATGATGAGTTTCACCAGCAAAG
>WFOJ01000175.1 GCA_015488125.1 Mariprofundaceae bacterium | reverse complement strand
GACTGCTCATCATACAGTGAGGAAAGTCGTTCGCCATAGACCGCCCATATATGCTGACGACGGGGACGTGAGGTACCGGTCCATTGGCCATTGGCCAGAGTGAAGGCTTCGTCTGCGATGATATAACGACCGATGCGGGCATAATCAGGCAGACGCTGATTGGCGCGGGCAATGGCCTGATCTATGTCGGCATCGGTATTTCGTGGCACCACGACTGCCACGACGAATGGCCGGGCCTCGCCAAAGACGCAGGCCTGAGCGATCGCAGGCTCCAGCGTCAGCTCCCTCTCGACCCATTCAGGCGAAATATTACGCCCAAAGGCGCTGATAAAAATATGTTTTTTTCTTCCCTTGAGATATAAGAATCCATCCTGATCCAGATACCCAATATCGCCGGTAGCCAGCCAGTCGCGCTCATCATCAGATGGTGATTCCCCCAGGTAACCCAGGTAATGCACACCACCAAGAAAAATTTCGCCATCATCGGCAAAGCGTAGCTGAATATGCGGCAAAGGCTTGCCGACGCTGCCGGGACGATTGGCTGCCGGCGTGTTCACCGCGACCACGCTGGCAGCCTCGGAAAGGCCATAGCCTTCAAACACCGGCATGTCATATCGGGCTGCCTGACGCAGCAAGACAGGGGAGACGGGCGCGCCACCGACGGCAACATAGCGCAGATGAACGGGCTTTGGCGCGCCTGCAGCGATGGCCGCCAGCAGGGCTTGCAGCATTTGCGGAATCATGATGCAACTGCTGGCCCGCGCACGATGCAGGGCTTGCACCAGATCGCTGACATGGAGTGAAGATGAGCCCTGCAAGCCACATGCCGCCAGTGGTGGCATGATCAGGGTAGCGCCGCTAAGCAGGCTGCTATACACACCTCCAATATTTTCCAGCAAGGTGGCAAAGGGCAGCAGGGAAAGATGACGATCGGCGGCGCTCGCTGCTGCTGCCTGACACAGCGAAGATGCCACGCGCTCCATGCTTTGCTGACTCAGGCATACGCCTTTGGGCTCGCCTGTGGAGCCTGAGGTATAGGTGATTTTAGCGCAGCCCCGGGGTAATGCCGAAGCAGCATCCACAGGTAGGCGAAAGCTGTGCAAGGGCACGCTGGCGCAATGCATGGGGTGCGCTGAGTCAGCAGGGCATAGCGCTGACAGATTCGCTGGTGGCTGATCGCTCAGCAGGGTATCAATGCTGGCCTGCTGCAACAAATGACGCTGCTGAGCGGTGGAAAAAAACAGCGGCACGGGGACGCAGACACAGCCGGCCGCGATGGCGGCAAGGTCGGCGATGACGGTGGCCGGGGAATTATCCATCAACAGCGCGATGCGCTGACACTGATGCTCGCGCAGCCATGCCGCCAGTTGCCGCACCTGCTGTTGTAATTCACCATAGCTGATCTGCCCGCTAAACGTTTCGATAGCTGTACGCGCTGGCCCTTCGCTGGCATGGCGCGCCAGTGCTGCCAGCACCTGCGAACTCATGCCTGCTCCTCGTCGTTATAGCTGGCAATCAGCGTATGAATGTGCCGAGCCTCCACATGCTCGGCAATCATCGCCTGACCAATGCCACGCATCAGGATGTAGCGAATGCGCGTGCCGATATTCTTTTTATCATGCCCCATGGCATCCAGCCACGCTGTGGCGCTGAAGGAAGGTGGCGCAACAGGCAGTTCCAGCGCTTTGATGGCCTGTACCATGCGCTGTTCCGTACCGGCAGGAGCCAGGCCAAGCTGTTCTGAAAGCCGTGCCGCCATACACATGCCGATGGCCACCGCCTCGCCGTGCAGATAAGTCGTATAACCGGTCATGGCTTCAATGGCATGACCAAAGGTGTGACCGAGATTCAGCAAGGCCCTGTTGCCCGCTTCCGTTTCATCTTTGGCGACAATATCCGCCTTGAAGCGACAGGAGCGGGCAATCGCCTGACTGATCGCACTTTCATCCAAAGCCAGCAGCGCCTGACTTTGCTGATGGATGGTGGTAAAAAACGCCTCACTCCAGATCGCGCCGTATTTGATCACTTCAGCCAGTCCCGCCCGTAACTGACGTGGTTCAAGCGTGCGCAGCACCTGTGGATCAATCCACACCAGTTTCGGCTGGTAAAAAGCACCGATCATGTTTTTGCCATGCGGATGACTGATCGCCGTCTTACCGCCAACGCTGGAATCGACTTGCGCCAGCAAGGTGGTGGGAATTTGCACATAGGGCACACCGCGGCGATAGCAGGCAGCAGCAAAGCCAGCCATATCACCCACCACGCCACCACCAAGCGCAATCACCGG
>WFOJ01000174.1 GCA_015488125.1 Mariprofundaceae bacterium | reverse complement strand
TGTAGCTTCTTCCTGTTGATACGAGGGTCAGGAATCTCTGAGAAATATGACAGAATAGCGGGTTTGTTATTTTCAGAACTCATTTCCGCACTATAGGTAATAAAGATTCCTAAGGCCAGCAGGCCAGAATTTTAATGCGATTGCCCTGCGTGAGCGATGAATATTGCTTGACGAATGGCGCAAACCGGTTACCTTTTGGCTCAAATATTTTGTCCTCTGGAGGGGTAGTACTCATGCATCTGGAAGCTTTTTTACCTGCTTTTACAATTTTCGTTGTCCTTGGCCTGATCATGCCTGTGCTGCTGTCAAGCATCGCTATGGGCAGCAATACCGACAAGTAACTGATTGAAAACAAAAGCAGCCTAAGGCTCGGCTTTGCCGGGCCTTTTTTATGCCTGTATCTGGCATATGGAGATAACAACACATGTCTGAATCACACGATAACACGCGAACCCCCGTATTACTCGTGGTCATGGATGGCTGGGGTGTGGGTGCTGGCGACGCTTATGATGCTGTCGCCCAGGCGCGAACGCCTGCCTTTGATCGACTGTGGCAACAAGGCTCACATACCCTCCTGCTGACCCATGGCCCTTATGTCGGCCTGCCTTCGGATAAAGACCTCGGTGGCTCCGAGGTCGGGCATCTGACCATGGGGGCAGGCTGCCTGCTTGATCAGGGCCCGACGCGCATCAACCGCAGTATTGCCGACGGCAGTTTTTTCGAATCCCCGGCATTGAAGGCCGTGATACAACGAGGCCTGAACGGTGGCTGCATACACCTGATCGGCCTGCTTTCCGACGGTAATATTCACTCCCATATTGATCATTTTATCGCCCTGATCCACCATGCGGATCAGCAGGGCGTTGCCCGTTTGCGCCTTCATGCCCTGCTTGATGGCCGTGATGTTGGCGTGCAAACAGCACAGGATTATGTACAACGCATCGAATCCGTGTTTGCCCCGATCAACAGCAAGGCAGACCGCGATTATTGTTTTGCTTCCGGTGGTGGCCGTGAAACCATTACCATGGATCGGGATCATCACTGGGAGAAAGTCGCCGAAGGCTGGCAGGCACATGTTCACGGTCGCAGTTCACGGCATTTTACGTCCATGAACGAAGCCATTAACACGCTGCGCAGTGAACAACCGGGCATCGTCGATCAGGATTTGCCAGGTTTTGTCATTGATGATGCTACAGGGCAACCATGCGGCATGATGCAGGATGGTGATGCTGTGATTATGGTGAACTTCCGGGGAGATCGCGCCATCGAACTGACTGAGGCCTTTTGCCTGGATGATTTTAACGGCTTTGATCGCGGCTCTCGACCGGATTTGCTGTTTGCCGGCATGATGGTTTATGATGAAGATCGCAATCTGCCGCCCTTACAGCTGATGGGACCAACCGTCGTTGATCAAAGCCTTGGTCGCCTGCTGGTAGCGCGCGGTATTCGTCAGTTTCGCCTCAGCGAAACGCAGAAATACCCGCATGTGACGTTTTTCTTCAACGGAGGATACCGCGAACCACTGGATCCCGCCCTGGAAGATTACGTACTGATCCCCTCTGACAAGGGGATTTCCTTCGCCGATGCGCCGACCATGAAATCCGTGGAAATCACCGATAGGGCGATCAAACTCATGGCCACAGGCAACTACGGTTTTGGCTTGATCAATTACCCCAATGCGGATATGGTCGGGCATTGCGGCAAGCTGGCACCGGCGATTGCCGCCATCGAAGCGGTGGATGCCGCGCTTGGGCGGCTGATGGCCGCCGCCCGTGATTATGGCTGGGCGCTGCTGGTCACTGCCGATCACGGGAATGCAGAGGAAATGCAGGTGGCAGGCACGCATGGTCATGAAGCCTCGACCCGCCATTCGCTGAATCCGGTACCCTGCATTGCCTGGCATCCACAACGCACCTTCCCTGCCTTGCGGCAGCCACATGCGGAGGATACTGTTACCGAAACCCCTGGGCTTTCCCATATCGCCGCCACAGTGTTGGAGATGATGGGCGAGCCGGTTCCGGCAGCGTTTCACGCTTCATTATTTGACAGGAGTTAGCAAACATGGCCGTGCATCATCAACAAGCCGTTGATCAGCGAGGGTTGAAAACCCTGGTCATCTGGTTGTTATGGGCAATTACCTCCGGTGTGGTGTTTTTTATGTTGTACCGCGAGGCCGGGGTGCTGGATTTCATCCTCAGCGATAACACCCACATCACACAGGTTATCCTGGCCATGTTTCTTTTTGGTGTGTTGGTCAACTTCTTTCATGTTTGTATGCTGACCATGGAATGGTTTCGCATCTACCGACTGGAAAAACAGGTGAAAAAACGCGGCCTACTGGAACTGGTCATCAGGCGAGGTCGGCGACTGGTGGACATGGTGTTGCTGGATGTGCAGCACATGATCAAAACCCAGGCCACGCCGAACATCGACATCCTCATGGTCACCCGTTTTTCCAATCAGTATCGCATCAGCGATTTTGTGCAACTCATGGGCAATCTGCTGATCACCATCGGACTGATCGGCACAGTGCTGGGCATGACGCTGACCATGTCCGGGCTCAACAGCGCCTTGTCTGCTGTGGGCGAAGATCAGCGACTGGTGATGGAAGGTGTGGAGCACGCCATGGCAGGCATGGGAGTGGCGTTTTACACCACCTTACTTGGCTCGATCCTGGGCGGCGTATTGCTTCGGGTATTCGCCTGGATTGCCAAATCCTCCGTCGAAAGCCTGCAAGACAAGCTCATGCATACCTTGCAGGTCTATGCCGCCGCCGAATGGCAGCTGCAGGAAGTGCGTGATATGGCGATCATGCAGGCGCATGTACAGCAACTTAGCGAACGCACCGAATTATTGCAGCGTGCCATGCAGGGCAGCCGACAGGAAATGGCCCTGTTTCGCGAAGAATTACAGGCTTTGCAACAATCGCTGGAAGCGATTAACAGCAACGATACCATGCGTGAACTGGCCGTTAGTCATGCGCGCTATTTTCGTGACCTACGGCAAAGCCGTGGTTTGCTCTCCTTCCTGCGTCCGCGCTCGCAGGATACACCCGCTGAATGAACCGCTATCGCCGCTGCAATGATCAGCAGCAGGATAATATTTACGAGATTTTCTCGGATATGGCACTGCTCATGCTGGCCGCATTTATCTTCATTTTTTCCATGATGCTGGTGTTCGCTCAGATGCAGGGGCAGGGTAACAGCAGAGAAACGCAGGAAGAAGTTAAGCACTTGCAGCAGCAATTAGAAGAGGCACAACAACGCATCCATCAGCTACAGGATGAGTTAAACACCGTTGCCGGCGCAGATGTACAAGCTCAACTGATGAAAGTTCAGGCCAGCGCGGGCTGGGCCAAGGGCAAAGGCAAGCGTGATTTTGATCTGTTCATCCAGGGTCTGAAGGCTCTTCCCGGCGAAGATTTGCATCTGGTGATTGATGCTACCGGCTCCATGCACGGAGCGACCAGCTTTTTGATTCCGGTATTACGCCTGATCGCCATTCGTTCAGGCAAAAAGCTTTCCTACGTCTCCTGGTATGGCGACAGGCAAACGGGTACCTACCACGGCACCATGGGAGAAATGTTTGATCAACTGATGAAAGACGCGCCTTTCGTAGGCACGGAGGAAACCATCGGCCACACCTTCAGTGAAATTGGCCGCAACAGCCCGCCGCCAGGCGCTTATATGCTGATCGGTGACGAACCATCAACCGACACCATTCATTATCACGCGATCCCCGCGCCGGTATTTACCCTGCCGCTGGGCAATCATGATTCGCGCACTGAAGTTGCCTTTCAGCGACTGGCTGAATACACAGGTGGCCGTATGCTGCAAATTCAGTTAAAATGAACAGGGAAGAAAGGCTATGGCATTGGCTGACCAATGCCTTGCCCGGGGAAACCTTTCGTCTTGAAGCACTGGCGGGCGATGCCTCTTTTCGCCACTATAGCCGTGTGATCCGGGAACGTGGTGAAACCCTGATTCTGATGGATGCGCCGCCACCGCAAGAAGATGTTCGCCCCTTTTTGCAACGGGCCGAAGCATTGCGTCAGGCAGGCGTGCGCACACCGCAGGTGCTTGCACAGCATGAGCAGCAGGGCTTTTTATTGCTCGAAGATTTTGGTGATACGACCTGGGCAAAGGCTGTTGGGGAAGGCCATGAACTGGCACCGCTACTACACGATGCCTTGCGGCAATTACATGCCCTGCAAAGCATTCCCGCATCTGTTTACCGGCACTGGCCAGCTTTTGATAGCGAGCGAATCCGTCGCGAGTGCAGCCTGTGGACAGACTGGTTTTTGCCTTGCATCCGCAAACAACCACTGACGGCAACAAGGCGGCAGCAAACGCTAAACGAGATGGCAGCCATTTTTCTGCCGCTGACGACGTTGCCACAGGTTGCCGTACATCTGGATTTTCACAGCCGCAACCTGATGCTGCCATCATCAGGCCTGCCATTAGGCGTCATTGATTTTCAAGATGCTGTTGCCGGACCTGTCACCTACGATCTCGCCTCATTGCTCTATGACTGTTATCAGCATTACCCGGAGCCTTTGCGCCACGAATGGAGCCTGCGTTTTTTTCATCAGCTACCACGGGCGCTGCAAGCTGCCTTCGATGATGCCACTCACTGGCACCGCATGCTGCAATTAACCGCTTGGCAACGCCACTTCAAGGCCATCGGTATTTTTGCCCGCCTGGCATACCGTGATGGCAAACAACAATTTCTGGCGGAAATTCCATTAACCTGCCAACATATGCAGCAAGAACTGGAGGTATTCTCCGGTATCATGCCACCGGCGCTGCGTGAGCTGGCTCTTAGCAGCACGAGACCCACTGATCGGATGTGAACCACGGTGAATTCCTAACAATAGAAACCAATCGACAGCTTCATTGAACACAATGTTGAGCCACGTTACCGCAACATTAACTGGTCGTTTATTTCCTACAAACAGAAACATGCCATTTGACAATGCCACCAGGAGCAGCCTTGTCAGGGTTCGACACCTGTTATACAACCTTCATGATACAGCGCCGGGAGATAGCTAGATCATATGAAATTACGACACCTTCTGATTCCTGTAACCGCCGTTACATGGCTGCTTACAGGTTGTACGCCACCATCTTATGATGCCACTCCGGCAAACGCTTACAGGCAACCGCCGCCTGTGGTGCAGTACCGCGACAAACGCATCTTCAATATCACGCAATTCAGGGCCTTGATCAGCCGTCTGCGTCATGAAGGACGAAATGTACTGGCTGACGACCTGGAAACATTCGCTGCCAACGGTGGTATCGGCCATCACCTGGCTGGTAGCGAACATCTACGGGTAGATGCATTGCTTGATCAGGCGCAATCCTACCTTGGCGTGATTCACTGTATGGGAGGCAATACCCGCCGCTGCATGGATTGTTCCGGTATGGTCTCACGCACATTTCGGGATTTTGGCGTGCCTGCGCCCCAGGGGTCGCAGAATCTTGCGCACTATGGCGATCTGATTATTGACCCTGCAAATTTAAGAGCAGGGGATATGTTGTTTTTTGAAGGAACCTACAATACCGATATGGTGATCACCCATTCGGGGCTTTACATGGGGAATGGAAAATTTATCCATACTTCCGGCAAGTTTGGCGTTGAAATTCGCGATTTCTGGCATTCGCATTATTGGCAGCGGCACTTTCTGTTCGGCAGCCGTGTGATTCAGCCCTGACGCATCAGCTTGCCGGATGACCATCGGGAACTATCAACACAAGCCCGATCACCGGCAACGAAGACGAAAACCGAGGTCATCCAGATGATTGCCAACAGCGCTCATGTAACGACTGGCGGAGCGCAACAGTTTGGCAACATCATTCCAGGAACCGC
>WFOJ01000173.1 GCA_015488125.1 Mariprofundaceae bacterium | reverse complement strand
GCGTGGTCTTGCCGTGGTCAACGTGGCCGATTGTGCCAATGTTGACGTGCGGCTTGGTACGTTCAAATTTTTCTTTTGACATAACCTTCTCCGTCTTGAGAGTAAATGATTAAAATAGATCAACGTGCGCACCGCAACCACAGTGACACATTAACAGTTCATCATGAACACAGCCAGATCATGAACACAACCAGTGATTCCGATGATGCAATGGAGCCCAGGGCGGGAATTGAACCCGCGACCTCATCCTTACCAAGGATGTGCTCTACCCCTGAGCTACCTGGGCCTGACCAGTCACCAGACTGGAGCGGGTGGCGGGAATCGAACCCGCACTTCCAGCTTGGAAGGCTGGAGTTCTACCATTGAACCACACCCGCAAACAGGAGTGAGCCGCCCACAGGGAACGGCTCGCTCTCAATGTGGTGGAGAGGGCTGGATTCGAACCAACGTAGGCTGAGCCAGCAGATTTACAGTCTGCCCCCTTTAGCCACTCGGGAACCTCTCCATCTTCCTCACCCTTTGAGTAAAAGGTGGAGCCGGCAACAGGATTCGAACCCGTGGCCTGCTGATTACAAATCAGCTGCTCTACCAACTGAGCTATGCCGGCTGAGGACGGCGCACCCTAACGAGCAAAAAATATCTTTCAAGCACTTTGTGTTCTCCAGGTCGAGAAATCGCATTAAAATCTTACCCACCAAGCACCTTGAGCGAATAGTTGTGATCCAGTCAAATATACGCCTGTTTACGGCGAATAGCAGTGCTATTTCATAAAAGCAGGGAGAATATTTGGCCAATATCCGGTTGTTCGTAGTAGATTTGTCAAAGTCCGACATCTGGGGATTATTTCGGTATTAACACATCACTCAACTAAAGAATCTCGGATGTCTTTCAAGGTAGCATTGGCAATGCTGGCGAAACGTTCAAACAGTTTATTGCTCACTGGCTGCTGTGTATACAACTGTTGGTACAACGCCTGGCTAACTATGAACAACGGTTGCGCGCAGAGGTTGCCGGAAGTTCCTTTGATATCGTGAAGCATGGGTAATACGGCAAGGAAATCACCGTTACTGATACCTTCTTCCATCTGCTCCAGGGTGTTGCTGAGTTGTTTCTCAAAGATGCCAAGCAGGCGCAGTAGCAGCTGCTGATTACCACCAAGTTTGTTAAGCGCAGCGTCGAAATCAAGGAAAGAAGAGGGTGTTTGTTCGATGTCAGTTGCCTTGATGGATGGTGTTTCTGCAACTGCTGAAATTGTTTGTTGCGCACCTTCCGGTGCTTTTTTAATCCAGTGAACAAGCGTTGCAAACAAGGTATTGGTGTCCACAGGTTTACTGGTGTGGTCATTCATCCCTGCCTGCAGGCAACGATTGATCTCCGCCTGCATGGCGTGAGCAGTCATGGCGATAATGGGGATATCCGGATCAAACGAGCGAATCAACCGAGTAGCTTCGATACCCTCCATCACCGGCATTTGCAAATCCATCAAAATAGCCTCGTATTCATGGGCACGCGCCATTTCCACGCCTTCTGCACCCTGACTGGCAATACTCACAACAAAGCCGGCTCCTTCAAGAATTTCCTGTGCCACTTGCTGATTGATGAGATTATCCTCCACCAGCAGGATACGCGAACCGCGCAACGACTCCAGTCTTTGCCGAATCTCATCGCGAATAATAGCGCTGCGGTGCACGCGGGATTCCGCCTCTCCGGGTTCTCCACAGGCACCGACAATGGCGTTGTACAATAACGAAGGATTCACCGGTTTATTCAACACGCCATTCATGTTTAGCTGTTCGGCAGCTTCAAGAATTTCCTCACGCATGTGCGCTGTGACCATAACAATGGTCAAGGAATGCGGAATGCGTGGTGAAGCCTGAATCTGACGAACCGTTTCAAGGCCATCAATGCCCGGCATTTGATAATCCATCAGCACAAGCTGGAAAGCATCATCTTTTGCTGTTGCCAATTCCAACGCTTCAATAGCACGGTAACCTGAATGGACGCATTGCACCCGAACACCGAAGCTTTCCAGATAACTGCGCAGGATTTCTTGAGAAGTTGGGTTATCATCCACCACCAGACAACGGCTTTGTTGCAAGCGCTCTGGTAGATGGTATCGCTGACGAACGGTGTGATCACCAAGCTTGCGAAACGTGGCGGTGAATATAAAGCGACTGCCCACACCGGGTTCAGATTCAACGTAACACTCTCCTCCCATCAATGCGATCAGTTTTTTACAAATCGCCAGGCCAAGCCCTGTACCGCCATATTTACGGGTAGTAGAACTATCCGCCTGATTGAACGAACTAAACAGCTTGCTGATTTGCTGCGGAGTCAGGCCAATACCAGTATCGCGCACAGTAAAGCGAAGCTGTAATTCATCCGCCTCACGGTGTGCATCCAGCACATGCTCCACGCGCACCACCACCTCACCTTTCTCAGTGAATTTAATGGCATTACTGACCAGATTCAGCAATACCTGATGCAAACGCAGAGGATCACCTTCCAGCAGTGAGGGAATATCCGGCTCACGGTAAAAATGCAACTCCAGCCCTTTGCGGGCAGCCATTTCACAGCACAGGTCGGACAATTGAGTAAGTACATCATCCACTTGCATTTCCACATTCTCAATTTCCAGTTTACCTGCTTCAATCTTGGAGAAATCAAGAATATCGTTGATGATACCCAGTAATGAGTGAGCAGAGATTTGAATTTTGTTGAGATAATCACGTTGCTTATCCGTCAAATCCGTCTTCAGTACCAGTTGATTCAGGCCGATAATGGCATTCATCGGCGTGCGAATTTCGTGGCTCATATTGGCCAGAAAATCACTTTTGGCACGAGTTGCTTCTTCGGCTTGTTGCTTGGCTTTAAGCAACTCCTCGGTGCGTTCGGCAATTCGTCGCTCCAGCGAGGCATTGAGCGCCTGCAGTGCATCATACTCGCGCCTCTGGCGCTGATCAGCACGGGCAATAATCTTGTCCTGACGGGCCAGTTTTTTGCGAATACGGGCAGCCAGTCCAGGATTGCTAAGCGCCAGCTCATTCAGTTCATTTTCAAGTGTGCTACTGTGCGAATTCATGATTGTCGCCTACTTGCCCCTGCTGTTCTGTCATATAGCATATTATGGCAGAAGAAGTGAATAAACGAGGGTACTGAATCAGATTTCCACACCAATGACGGTAACATCATCATTGCGTTCATACGCCCCCTGATATGTCTTCAGATCATCCAGTAATTGTGTTTTCTGCTTACTCATGGGCAACAACCTGCCTGCCATCAGCGAGCGTATCAGCCGTTTGGTTCCCAGGCAAAAACCATGTTCCCCACCAAGCTGATCGGTATAACCATCTGTCGCCAGATAAAAGCGCGTTCCCGGCTGCACATCCAGATGATATTCATCAAAAACAAAATCTGTATCGGAATCTCTGTAGCCTACCGAGTGCCGGGAACCACGCAATTGTTTCAGTTCGTTTCCGTCGGTGTATATCAGTGACCCTCTGGCACCGGCAAAACGAACACAGGATTTTTCACGATTTATGTACAGCACACTGCCATCAAATCCAACATTGGATATGGATTGGCCATCCTGTTGCTGTAACAACTGTTTGATGACGCGATTAAAGCAGATCAGGATATCGGCGGGACTCACTTCCTCGTCGTTTGACACCAGTTGTTCAATAATTTGCCGTTCAACAGCCTTGACCAACATGGTGACAAAAGCACCGGCAACACCGTGACCCGTGCAATCAATTACCATCAACAAGCATTCGTCATGATTCTTGCGCAGGGTATCGAACAAGAAAATATCACCACCAACCACATCCTTGGGTTCCCAGATGATAAAGTAATCGCGGAAAAAATCGCGAAAGCTCTCTTCACGGGGAATTAGTGCGCTCTGAATCATGGATGCGTATTCAATTGAGGAACGAATGTTTCGATGGGCGTTTTCCAGATCCTGTGTGCGTTCACGAACCTTGTCTTCCAGTCCGGCATTGGTATCATTAAGCTGTTGAATCAGTGACTGAATCGACTGTCGCATCGATTCGAATGCCTTACCAAGGCGACCAATTTCATCTTCCTTGTCAGCATAGGGAATAGATACCTGCATATCGCCATTGGCAATGGCGGTAACAGCATCCTCAAATTCCTTAAGCGGGCTAAAGATCCGCGAGCGGATGATCGCGATGGTTCGTGCCGTGATAATAGTGATCAGCAGTACAGTCAGGATAAAAACATAACCAAAATCACGATAAATGGATGAGCGCAGACTTTTGTTGGAGAGGACAAGTTGCAAATGGGCCAGATCATGTCCATCGTATTGCACCGGCACATCAATGGTTGAAAAGCGCTTGCGGACATCAAACCATGCAAGTGGTTTATGTCGGTAAGCTGGATCAATGCGTCGGGTCATCACACCAGCTTTTTCTACCACAGCAATATATACCACATCTTCATCAGCAAAGATAGCATCAATAATTTCATCCATACTCTTGTCATCCAGGTTCCATACTGGCATGGCAAGGCTTTGCTGACCAAGATGTGCAAGGTAATGGATTTTTTTATCCATTGCCTCCTGTACGCGATTGATCTGTTCAATCCCCGCCAACACAAGAAAAACCAGCACCGTCATCGCTGCAGCGGTGATGACAGAAAAGCGAATTCGCTCGCGAATATTGCGGGGAGTCACGTTAAGCAAGCGCCTGTAAATGGATATTCAAGTATTCAAAGTCCTCAGCAAAATCTTCACCCGCTTCCCGTGCCGATTCATTCTCCGGATGATAATGCCAGTTGACCCGAATATCCTGTTGTTCTCGATGCGCATCAAGAATATCCAGCAAGTCATACAATAGTTTGGAGCTGCTGGAATTAAAATAAATCAATTCGAAATCCAATACAATCGGAGGTTGTTTGGGAAGGGTAAACCATGTTTCCAACCACGATAGCACCGGGGCATAGAATTCAAATGTGTTTTCAGGGTAGGATTTACCGCAAATACTGAATGTTCCGTCCACGTCAAAGCGAATTTCCGGCGTGTAGTCACTAGCAGCGATATGCAAGTTTTCCAGCACAGGTGATTGATTCAAGATTTTCCTCCCCGAGCATAAAGCCAGGATTTGAACACGTAGTGAAACAGTCCGTTCTCAGCAGCGCTGAATGCATGTTCTATGCGATCACAGCGTCTGGCAATCTCATAAAAACCAATGCCAGCGCCTGCATCGTGCGCATGCGCACCGTTTTTGCGCAACTGACGATACATTTGCCGGATTTCATCGCGATTCATGGATTGAATGGTGTTGAGTTTATCACCAATCAACGTTTTATCGTCAGCAGTGATGGTGTTGCGACTGTGCACATAATAATTGCCTTCAGCATCGCGGCCAATGACAATAATCCCTTCACCAGACTGTAATTCCGGATGCCGCCTGCCATAAAACATCATGTTTTGCGCCACTTCAACAAACACGGTAAAAATATCACTGGAAAAGCCAAGGCCAAGCTCGGAAAACTCCTGGTTTTTTTCCAGACCGCTGGCAATACTGGCAATAATATCCTGGGTTAACGAACTGCCATAGGCAAGAAATATAATACCATGGTCTTCAACAATGGCTTGCAGTTCGTCCAGACGCATCGCCACTATTTTCCGGTTACGCCAATGGCCCGATTTGATAGGCGGGAAATGGCCCGATCAAAGGCATCTACCAGTGCCGGATCCGTGCCTTTACGGAAGGTTAGGTAATAGTCCTTGACGGCCAAAGGGACAGTCGAAACATCGAATTCTTCGCTGCGATAACCTTCCTTCTTCATCATGGCTTCGGCCACTTTCTGTGATGCAGGAAAAGCATCAATCTCACCTTTTAGCAGTTTCCTGAAGTTTTGTTCCAGTCGGCTGACTTCCTCAATGCTGTAACCCTGCCCATTCCAGAAGGCATCGGTGTAGGAATACCCCCGCATCGCACCGATTTTTCCACGTAAATGGCTGACATCGCCATCAAAGCTAAAATTGCTGCCCTTGCGCGAGTAAAACAGATACTTCACCTGATAAATCGGATGCTTCGGATAAATTAAAAAATTCGCTCGTTCTGCCTTGTAGGAAGCGGAATACAAGGCATCGCCTTCACCACGTTTGAGCATAATAACAGCACGCTTCCAGGGAAACACCTCAAATGTTACCGGCACATGCATATCAGCAAAAACCTTGCGCACGATATCAGTGATAACACCTTTCACCTCATGCCCCTCCTGGTAGGAAAACGGTGCCCAGGTTTCGGTGATAATACGCAGTGGTTTTTGCTCCGTTGCCCAGGCGTTGTCGGCCAACAGACCCATAGCCAGCATGAACAACGCTATCAATACTCTCATGACGAAACTCCTCTAGAAACGGGTGTTTTTCTAGTCTTCGAAAAATAATCGCAAGGCTAGCCAGCGTCCTATGAGTCCTATGAGTCCTATAGGACTCATAGGACTTAGAACCGATGCCCAAAAAGATCTAAAAATCAACCTGTGCCCGCATTTGATAAACATCCGGACCAAAACCGGTTTGCGTCGGTGCCAACGGAGAACGATCCGTTCGTGCCCGAACCCAGTTGAACATCCAGCGCACATGAGAAAGTGGATACCAATTCAATGCCAGCGTGATGTTTTGCTCCTTGCCGCCAGCCACGGCTTTATCCTCCAGATCCAGCTGACTTAAACGGGCAGCCAGCTCCCAGGCCCCCCAACCCTCGCCATCTGTACGAAACGGTATTTTCGGATGTGTGCGGCCAAACACTCCTTCAGCAACTGAATAACTGCGATGTTCACCTGTCAGGAACCAACTGGCGAAGATATAATAACCGCTAAATTTTGAACTTCCCGTTAGTCCAGCCTGATAATCCACGGTGCTGCGCACATATTCGCCTTGCAATGAAAAGGTATCGAATACAGTAGCCGCTTCGATACCGTATTGCGTCACTTTTCTGACCCCGGTCAACGTACCCGTATCGACGAACTTCATGCCCGTTACATGAGAATCAGGACGAGCGCTAAAACGCAGCGAGCGACTGGAGTCAGGAACATGGTAATTCACGCTTGCCCCCAGATGCACGATGTGCGTGCGATCATGCAAAGGTGCCACCGTCAGGCGACCAGAGACATCGATTTTTGAGTTTACACCCTTGTTGGCGCCGCCGGAATTGTTGGTGTACAGACCCGCCGCCGTACCCCAACGATCGCCATGAGCGGAAAACATCAAACCCATGTTACGTCCCGGTGCAAAGGCATTGATCATCGCCCGTTCCATAAAGGTTACATATTTGGAACTGGTGTTGTCTTCCATGGTGAAAGGCTCATTGGCGTTACCCAGGCGAATATTGACCGGCAGCCCCGTGTATTCAAGATACATATCTTGCACGGTGACGGAATTGCCGGCAAAATCAACTTGGGATTTATAGTGAAAATCGTCAAAACCGCCCTTGACGAATAATCTGGCACGACGAAATTGCGCGCCATCGGCAAGATTCACGCCAACGGGATCCTTGTAGGTGGCAAAATCCGCCTGGATACGGCCACCAATGGTGTACGGCTTATCCGCTTTCTGCTGCTGGCGAATGTCCGTCGCTTCCTGCTCGGTTAATACGCCCTTGCTGGTCAACACATCCAGCAGTGAATGATCCGCTATTGCCTCTACTGGCAATACCAGTGCCGCCACAAGGCCAACCGCAGTTGCAATATTATACGCTGATCGCATGCCTCCTCCTTTTTGCTCCTGGACGTTGCCGATGAGACACCGAACAGCTTTCCAAATCCCTCTTTCCCAGGATGGACGATATGAGCGCAAATACATACTGTCAACAATTCAATTTATCAAATGTGGAAAAATATGAATTCAGAAAGCAGAAACACCATAAATATTCACCCTATCTCGTTGATATTATTTTATTCTTATATCCACTCAATGGCAAATCGACAATTCAAAACATTCGTTTTAGCATGGCAACACTCCTTTTGAACAGGCTTGTTCTTGTTCAAACAACAATAGCCTGAAAAAACAAATATTCCCAATGATACCAGCAGCATATTTGCTGCATCAGGAGGATGTGAAGACTATGACTGTTTTCCCTCTTCTATCTGTGCTTGACATCATCATGACAGCAGGCAACGTATGCCTCACGTAGCGATATAAGGTGCATCTTGTGCAGCTTGATCGCCCGCATCCGGTGAGATGCAATTTCCCTCCAGGAGTGTTTAATGAGCGTTTTGGTTGGCAAACAAGCCCCTGAATTTACCGCCGCTGCCGTCATGGCCGACGGTTCGATCAACGAATCTTTTTCTTTGTCTGACTACAAAGGCAAGTATGTTGTATTGTTCTTTTATCCGCTGGACTTCACCTTTGTATGTCCTTCTGAGCTGATTGCCTTTGATCATCGCATCAAGGAATTTGAAGCGCGTGGCGTACAGGTGATTGGTTGTTCAATCGACTCCCAGTTTACACATCTGGCATGGCGTAATACCGCGGTGAATGACGGCGGTATTGGTGAAGTTGCCTATCCATTGGTCGCTGATGTCAAACATGAAATCTGCCGGGCTTACGATGTTGAGTTTGCTGATGCCGGTGTGGCTTTCCGTGGTTCCTTCCTGATTGACAAGGATGGTGTGGTTCGCCACCAGGTTGTCAATGATCTGCCACTTGGTCGTAATATTGATGAAATGTTGCGTATGATTGATGCACTGCAATTCACCGAAGAGCATGGTGAAGTATGCCCGGCAGGATGGCAGAAAGGTGATAAGGGCATGGTGCCATCAGGCGATGGTGTCGCCAGCTATCTGGCAGAAGAGGCCGACAAGCTGTAAGCAGCGCAACAAACAAACCAGAAAAGCAGCCTTCGAGGAGCCTGCAAGACGTTGGCAATCGCCACGAGAAATAGCGGGATTGCGCCATATGTGCGACCTGTTGACGGAACATAGCAGCGCTATTTAACAACAAAGCGAAGAGTTGGCCAATATCCGGTTTTTCGTCGTAGATGTGCCAAAGCTCGACAGACGCCGAGGCTGCTTTTTTATCGGCATGGTGCAAATACAGAAGCAGGAGTGGATCTGCCGACAGCAAGGCGTAGCATGGTTTGGCGCGCTCCGTCGTTGCCAATCGCACCCTGCCTGTTATCCTGCCGCCCCCCTGCGGGCCCATGGCGCAATTGGTTAGCGCTACCGGCTCATAACCGGTTGGTTCCAGGTTCGAGTCCTGGTGGGCCCACCAGGTTCATACTGGCAGCGTCAGTATTACTCAGGAACGATGGTGATGGAGGTTCCGTGGAAGAAGTATTGAAACAGATTGACCAGGTTGTCCGGGAAAATGAGGTCATCCTGTTCATGAAGGGTACGCCGGAGTTTCCGCAGTGTGGCTTCTCCCAGCGTGTTGTAGCCATTCTCGATCGCTGTGGCGTAAAATATGCTGCCGTCAATGTATTGCTGGATGATGCGATTCGTGAAGGGATCAAACGCTATGGCGATTGGCCAACGATTCCCCAACTTTATGTGCGCGGCGAACTTGTTGGCGGTTGCGATATCGTTTCGGAGTTATACGAAAGTGGAGAACTGACCAGGATTCTTGCTGGTGACACGGGCAATGAGTAAAAAATAGCTGTTGATCTGCCTCCTTTCCGGTTCGTTCAGTGGTAGAAAGTCTGGCTATCAGAATGCCAGCCATACGTTTTCAGCCCGTAGAATAAAACACGGAAGGCAGTTCAGTGGATTTGATTGAATGCAACTTTCTGGCGAAAGTTGCATTTTCTGTTTTTGGCAATACCCTGCCTTGTTGGCTGGGATGCTGGAAAGACGCTTTGGCCAGGGCATAAACCTTTAATTAGGCAGGTGCAATCTGGCACGGCTTTCCCGGGAAGTAGCCTTGTGGGCTGCTCCCTGATTATAGTGGAGGTAATCTCTATGCAACTATCCATTACCGGACATCACGTGGATTTAACGGATGCACTAAAGCAGTATGTGGAAGACAAGCTTCAACATCTGAAGCATTCTTTCGATCACGTTGTCGATGTTCATGTGGTGATGTCGGTAGAAAAATATCGTCAACGCTGTGAAATCAGCATGCAGGTCAGTGGTGTGAATATTCACGCCAGCAAGGAAACTGAAGACATGTATGCGTCCATCGACGGCGTGATTGCCAAGCTGAATCGTCAGCTCAAACGCTACCGCTCCAAGCTACGCAATCGCCATATCAGCCAGGCACGGAAAGGGCGCAAAATTGAAGTAGCTCACCGCATCCTTGAGGCCAGTCAGGGTGAAGAAGAGCTGGATGAAAACTACCAGCCAACATTTGACGATCACCGTACCATCGAAGCGTTGCCGATGTCGGTTGATGAAGCAGTCATGCAGATGGAGCTGGAAGAAAAGCGCGATATTCTTTTCTTCACCAACAGTGCTACCGATACCCTGAACGCCATGTATCGCCGCCCTGATGGTGGTCTGAGCTGGATCGAACCAAAAGCCTGAAGCAGGCAAGTGATCATGAACAGCTGCCCGGAAACAGATACAGGAATAATCCTCGATACCGTGTTCCGGGTAGCTTCTGTACCTCTTGTATTTCCCGGTCGCTACCGGCAGAAAACCGTTGTGGCAAGCGATGACACAAACGCAACTTTCTCCCTGGCAAGCTCCAGAACCCCTTCTTTCCGCCATGACCTCGCCGTTAATTCCTGTTGAACGCATCATTCCTGCTTCCCACGCCGGCAGTAAGCGTGCGGTGATGACGGAATTGGCAATGCTTTTTCATGCACTGGATGAAGATCAGGTGCTTGAAGCGGTCATGGCTAGAGAAAAACTCGGAAGTACGGGCATTGGTTATGGCGTAGCGCTCCCTCATGCTCGCCTGCAAGGGCTCTCCACTCCTCTGGTGGCAGTCGCCAGGCACTGTGATGGCGTTGATTTTGATGCGATTGACGGCGAACCGGTCTTTATTATTGTCATGCTTCTCGTCCCTGAAGATAGTACATCGGAACATTTGAAACTACTGGCACGTTTTGCCCGCGCCTTGCAGCAGGAAACATTTCGCATCTCCTTACTACAGGCGGCTGACGCTGAAGCGATGGCGCGATGCTTTGTCGAGGCGGGCTTTGTTACCAACGACTGAACCCTGTGTTCGCCTGAATGAGCTACTCGCTGCTCATGCGAATACCTTACACCTTCGCCTGCTAAGCGGCGATGCAGGGTTAACGCGAGTGATCAACAGTCCACGCCTGCAAAAACCATCGCTTGCTTTTGCTGGGTTTACAGCGCATATTGATGACTTCTGCATGCAGGTGATCGGCAAAACTGAAATGGATTATCTGGCAACACTGCCATCAGAACGGCAACTACAGGTAATCAATGATTTTTTCAATTTACGCGTCGCTGCTGTTGTGATCACACATCAGATGGCAGTTCCTTCATGCTTCCTGGATGCTGCGCAACGAACAGAAACTCCCCTGCTGACATCCGCACTTTCTTCTACCGACTTTATGATCAACATGACGATGATTCTTTCCAAGCGACTGGCACCCGTGGTGAATCAGCCGGGCGTGTTTCTTGATATTTTCGGTCAGGGCGTTTTACTGCGTGCGGCAAGCGGACTTGGCAAAAGCGAAGTTGCGCTTGAACTGATCACCCGAGGACACCGCCTGGTGGCTGATGATACTGTAAATTTTCGCCGTGAATCCACAGACACCCTGGTTGGGCGCTGCCCCGAACTATCTCAGGATATGCTGGAAGTGCGCGGTATTGGTCTGGTGAATGTGCGGCACCTTTTTGGCTCATCGGCCATTACCCGTTCGAAGAAGGTAACACTGGTGGTTCGCTTGATCCAACATAAAGATTTTGAGCATGACCGCATTTCTTCACCCTGGAAGCAGGAAACGATCCACGGTGTTAATATCCCGATGGCTGAACTTCCTGTGTTGCCAGGTCGTTCACTGGCAGTACTGGTTGAGGCCGTTACACGTATTCATATTCATCAACAACAGGGTAATGGTGACGACAGAGGCGATTTTCTTGCTCGTATTGATACTGTCGCAGCAGGAGGATAATCATGCATGATTCAGGCACGGTAATCGTGGTCACCGGCCTTTCTGGCGCAGGAAAAAGCACCGCTTTGCATGCGCTTGAGGATATGGGCTTTTTTTGCACCGATAACCTGCCCGTAGCAATGTTGGAAGCATGGCGACATACGGTTAGTCAGTCGGAACGTCAGGCTGCGGTATGTTTGGATATCCGAAGCTTCAGAGGGCAGAATATCCACACCCCTCGCCTGCCTGAACTGACATCCGACTGGTTAACATTGTTTATTGATGCCGATGACGAAACCCTGCGGCGCCGCTTTTCCTCATTACGTCGGCGCCACCCCTTTTCCACTGATGGACTTCCACTGGTGCAGGCTATTCAAGCTGAACGTGAGGCTCTGCAAGAAATTCGTGAACAAGCAGATCTGGTGCTGGATAGCTCAATGCTTAATCCTTACGAACTGTCTGACCTGGTAGAAAGCTTCTGGCAAGAACAAACTCGTATTGAACAATATGATCGCCAGCCCTTATGTTCACTGTACTCCTTCAGTTATCGTCGTGGTTTACCCAAGGCTGCAGACATGGTGCTTGATGCGCGTTATCTACCCAATCCACATTATATTCCGCAACTGGCACAAATGACGGGAAAAGATGCCGAAGTTCAGGCGTTTTTTGCCCAGTACCCGGAAGTATCAGAATCGATCAGTCATATTGAACAATGGCTGAGCTTCCTCTGGCCCCGTTTAAAACGGGAGCGCAAACAATATTTTACACTGGCAATTGGCTGTAGCGGCGGTCGTCACCGTTCGGTGTTCCTGGTTGAATCGGTGGCACGATGGATGCGTGAGGATGGTAGATGCTCACCAATTGTTATACACAGAGAGCTATCATGATTGGAATCGTCATTATCGCCCATGCCAAAATGGCCAGCGAGGCAAAAAAAGCCATTGAACACGTACTTTCAAAACAGCCGCTGCTGGTAGCTGTGGACATTGAAAACTCGGATGATGTTGATAGCGCCATGACGGCTATTTCACAAGCGATTCGCCAGTGTGATACAGGCAGTGGTGTACTCGTGTTCGCTGATATGTTTGGTGGCACACCCTGTAATCTTGCCCAATCCAGCGCTAAGGATTGCCATTGTGAGGTTATTTCAGGTTTCAATCTGCCGGCGCTGATCAAAGCAGTATCGGAACGAAAATCAACAACAGATTTGCACACGCTGGCGACAGCGACGGTAGCTGGTGGTCGGCAATACATGTGTGTGACATCCGATTTTATGCAGGGAGCCAGATATGCCTGAATGCCAGGTAAGCATTCGTAACCGGCTGGGGCTGCACGCCAGAGCTTCAGCACAACTGGTCAGACTGAGCACCCGCTTTCATTGCGATATTTATCTTCGCCGCGATGGTATGGAAGTCAATGCCAAAAGCATTATGGGTGTGTTATTATTGGCTGCACCTGCGGGCAGTACGCTGACGCTACGTACGGAAGGGGTGGATGCAGATGCCGCCATGCAGGCTATTACTGAACTTTTTGCTAACAAATTTGGTGAAGATCACTAATGTTGGTAGTTCCTTGTATGGCTATCGAACGACAACATACACGCTTCGCAAGCCTGTTGATGCTATACCGGAAATATGTCTGGCAACTTGCAATCTACCTCTGACGCTGTGACCTGTAAACGTTTATACGGCCAGGCTGCTACGGGCAGTTGTGGTATTGTGATTGGCAAGGCCCGTACATTACTAGCCGGAGCATCACCGGTTCCCGAGTTGTATATTAACGCAAAAGATGTGGCAGAAGAGCAATCACGACTAACAGATGCACTGGCATTGACAGTGCGTGAAGTAACGAAGGAAATCGAATCACTGACGCACACCGGACATCACGAAGTTGCAGCCATTATGGAAGCGCATAAACTGATGCTGGAAGATGAAGAGTTTATCGTCGGCATCCGCAGATTGATCCGCGAACAAAAAATGAATGCGGAATGGGCCATCCACCAGCATTTAAATGATTTACGCAAGGCCTTTTCAGATGTACGGGATGATTACCTGAAAGAACGGTTTCAGGATATATGGCATATTGGCCAACGCCTGCTACAAAAATTCCACCGAAATACACCAACGATGATGAGTGAAGAACAGGCCGCTTCCTGCACTTCGGCTATTCTGGTAACGCATGACATCAGCCCTGCCCATGTGATCATGATCTGGCGAATGGGAGCAGCCGGCATTATTGTTGAGCAGGGCGGAGTGAACGCTCACAGTATGATTGTGGCACGCGGTATTGGCTTGCCAATGCTAATGGGCGTGAATCTTCATGGGTGTACTATCAGGGATGGTGATGATATTATTTTGGATGCGGAACAGTGTTGTTTTATCGTCCATCCACAAACCAGCGACCTGCTCGAATATCGTCGTTTTATGTCAGCGCTTGGTGTAGTTGCCGAAGATCTCGGTCATTTTGCCAATCGGCCATCGTGCAGCAAGGATGGGCATCGCATGGCGTTGATGGCCAATATTGAGTTCAGTGAAGAATTGGTGGCCGTTCACCGCTGTGGTGCTGATGGTATTGGGCTGTTTCGCACTGAATTTATGTTTTTGCGCGACTCACAGCCCCCCGATGAAGAGCGCCAATACCAACAGTATCGTGACATCGTTGAGCAAATGCATGGGCGACCATGCACGTTTCGTTTATTGGATATCGGTGGTGACAAGCCAGCCATGTTCCAGCTTCTTACCGGCATGGAAACAGAAGAAAACCCTGCCTTGGGGCTTCGCGGTATTCGCCTGCTACTGGCCAATGAAGATGTATTGCGCACGCAACTACGCGCATTACTGCGTTGTAGCACCCATGGTAGAATGCAGATTATGATTCCAATGGTGAATCAACCGGAGGAAGTTACGGCTGTGCGTCAATACATGAAGCAATGCGCCGATGAACTGGGTATAAACAACGAACTACCATTAGGCTGCATGATTGAGACGCCGGCTGCCGCACTGATCGCCGATGAACTGGCCCAGGTATCGGATTTTTTTTCTATCGGCAGCAATGATCTTATTCAGTACACGCTGGCAGCAGACAGGGAAAGCGTGCATTGCCGCGATTATTACAATGCCAGTCATCCAGCGATTTATCGCCTGATCGAAATGACGGTACAAGCCGCCCGACAGGCTGGTATCCCTGTTGCGGTCTGTGGTGAGCTTGCAGGTAATACAGAATGGACGGAAACCTTTCTTAATTTCGGTGTTGACGCGCTTTCCATGGCGACACACAGAATACTGGCTGTCAGAAACCTGCTTTCCCGATTGCGTTACGTGCCTGTGCAGGTATAAAAAAGCGGGAGTTCGAACTCCCGCTTTTTCTTCACGCTGAGTAATCAGGCAAGCGTTTACGGCAATGGACGAAGTTCGACGCGGCGATTTTTTGCCCTGCCTTCTTCCGTCGCATTATCCGCGATCGGCATGGCTTCGCCATAGCCCTTAGCCTGCAAACGGGAAGCATCAATGCCATGCGAAATCAGATAGGCCATAACGCTATTGGCACGTTTATCGGATAACTTGAGGTTATAGGAAGCACGGCCACGGCTATCTGTGTGCGCTGCAACTTCCACGCGAAGCTCTGGATGATCCCTCAGTGTTTTCACTGCGGCATCAAGCGTCACCCTGGATGCAGGCTTGAGTTCAGCGCTGTTAGTTTCAAAAAACACACCATTTAATGCGATCACAGCCGGTGGCTTCGCAGGAGATGGTGCGACCCTGGGTGGAACTTTAGGTGCAGCCTTGACAACGACTTTGGGCTTGTTGCATGTATTCTGGGTTTTTTCGTACGCCTGTTTGGCGTACTTAACAGCATCAGCAGCAAGCCGAGCATTCTCATCCGGATGATAATGCTTTTCATCGAATTCATGCGCTGCATGATGCAGGCGAGCGACGGCTTTTGCCTGGAGCGCAGGCGTGCAGGTTTCAGCTCCGGCATTGCGCGCCTTTTCGATCCACATACGCGCTTCATCAAGCTCGCTGATTTGGGTAGAAGGACCGGTCGTTGAGCAGGCAGATAACAACGCTACACCACCAACAAGAATAAGGGTAGGCCTTAATTTCATTGGGCACCTCCGGATTTGGCTGCAGCCTGTTCAGCCAGGGTCATGAAATAATCGGCAACACCGATATCGTGCTGTGATTTTTCTTCATCAGCAATGCTGGCATATTCACGTGCCAGGTAAGCATAATAATCATTTTTGCCCTGAAGTTGCTGCGCAAGCGCCGCTGTACGGTCCTCAATACTGTTGAAAAAGCTGCCTGCCATAACCGGAGAAGCCATCGCGCACAAGGCAGCCAGCAATAATAAGCGTTTCATCCTCACACTCCTTTTTTTGATATCATAAGTCACTTACCAAACATTCCGTCAACGTCGTTTCGGTATTTTGAAGTAACGTGCATACGTCAGTTTCCAGAAAGCCAGGCCACCGCAGGCGGCCCCTTTCTCGATGCTGGCGACCTTATCTTGTAACAACAGGATAAAAGTCACAACCAGGTCTGTGCCTTCTGCCCCCACTCCCCCTTGGGATAATTATGCTGTAGCAGCAGGGCAACATCGTGGGCTTGTTGATCCATCTTCAGTGCGTCGTAACTGGCGGCCAGATAATACAGCGCTTCTTCGATCGCCGGGCTGTTCTGATAGTGCTGCAAGACGCTTTGAAAACGATTAATAGCAGCAACCAAACGATGTTTTTCAAAGTAAAAGCGACCAACGCTGAGTTCGTGTGCCGCCAACAGATTATTCAGTTGCTGAAGTCTGGTTTTGGCTTCTGCCGCATAGGGCGAATCAGGAAAATCACGAATTAATTCTTCAAACGCCTGCCTGGCTTTCAGCGTGGGAGCCTGCTCTCTGTCAGGTTGCGTTCGTTGCTGATACCAGGACATAGCCAGCATATACTGCGCATAGGCTAAATCCGGATGACGGGGGTGGCGTTTTTTGAAGCGTTCAGCCAGTATTTGGGTTAATTCCAAACGATCGCCTTTGTAGGTTGCGTAAATACGCAGTAACTCCGCACTACTGGCATAATCACTATAGGGATAGCGATTGATAAAGCGCTCCAGGAACACGTCCGCCTCATCATAGCCGCCATCAACGACCATTGCCCTGGCTTTTTCGAAATCAGCCCTGGCCGATTCATGTAGCGTTGAAGGCGGTGCTTTGGCGCAGGCAGCAAGCATGCTCAACATGGTTGCAAGCAACAAAAAAATATTCATGGCGACAGTATAGAAAGAAGAGAACGTAACTCAAGCAGGTGCAAGCTCTTGATGCAGGTTTCGCATTGTCTTTATCATTGTTGATGATACACTGGGCCACGTGTGTGGTACGGCGGTAAATCAACGGGTACTGCTGGTCGTGGGTTTATTGCTGTTTTTTACCGTGACCAGTCAGGTACTGGCGGGAACAACAGGGGAAGATGCACGGCGCATTAATATTGGCAGCAGGCTGTTTCCTAATATCGTGTCTGTGGATATGGCGTTAGGCACCAAGCGCTCGCCGAAAACGCATGCACTGCATCTGGGCTTTGTTTATCAAGCATATTCGGCAACGCTGCGCAAACAGCTTGCATTATTGGCACATCGGCTGAAAACCATCCACAAGATTCCGGTCATTATTGAGGCCATTCCCTTGCAGCGTCTGACAGGATCAGAAAATGTACCCTTTGTATCAGCGGTCTTTATCGCTGAAAAGCTTTCCGATGAAGACCTTGAAACCCTGTTGCGTTTCACCTCCAAACATCATCTGGTGACCTTTTCACCCTTTGAGGGTGATGTGCAGCGCGGTGTTGTTGCCGGCCTGTACATCAGCAGCAGAATCCTTCCCTATATCAATACACGAGCGGCGAAAGAAGCCGGCATCGTGTTTCACCCGATGTTTTTGAAACTGGCGCGTCGTTATGAATAATAATTCGTTCAACCAGAACAATAACACTCGCTTCACGCTGTTGGCGCTGGTCAACACTGTTGTGCTGGTGTTGTCGGCACTCATTTTATTGCTGCTTTATGCTGACTGGCACTGGAATAAATCGGATAAACTCAGAGCACAAGAACAAACCAAGGCCGATCTGTTGCTGATGAGCAGCAAGCCGATGCTGGAGTCTTTGCTGACGCGCGGCGACCGCGAACATATCAGGGCTTATGCGAATGAGTTGCTGAGCCTGCGTGAGCCGAATACGGATACACCATTGCTGCTGGGTATCAGCGTTAAAAGCATGATGGATGGCGAGATCGTTCATGAGCTGGCTATCAATAAAAAATCAAAGCCGTTCATTGCCGAGGATGCGTTGTTTAGCAATGACGAAGAGCGCATCATGCTGGGAACTGTACGCCTGTATTACAATGATGCCCTGTTTAACAAGATGCGACAGCGGGAAATGGAAGAGCTGGGTAGCCTGGCGGGTGGCTTTGCCTTGCTGATGCTGATTCTCACGGTGTTGATCGATTATCTGTTGCGACCACTGCGTCAACTGGCCGGCCAACTGCGCCAACTTGATGTTGAAAAAGCCTACAGCCTATCGGAGCTTAAAGGCACAAAAACCAAAGAAGTGGTGATGCTGCATCAGGCACTGGAGGATTTACTGAAGGAGTTGCAGCACCAGCGGGATAATCTGGAGGAGCGCGTTGCGGCGCGTACTTCCGATTTGATGAAGGCTGTGGAAAAAGCCAGAGCAGCATCGCAGGCAAAAAGTGAATTTTTGGCCAATATGAGCCATGAAATTCGCACGCCGATGAATGCCATCATTGGGTTGACGCGCCTGACCCTGGAAGAAGAGGGGCTTTCTTCCAGGGCCAGGGAATATCTTTCTACAGTTATCAGTTCCTCGGAAAACCTGCTTGGTATTATCAACGATATTCTCGATTTTTCCAAAATTGAGGCTGGCAAGTTGGAGATTGAGCATGTGCCATTCAATCTCGTGGACATTCTTGATGCTCAGGCTGATTTGTTTCGCGATCGTATCGGCCGTAAAAACATCGAATTCATCGTCTGGGCAAAACATGATACGCCAAGGGCACTGATCGGCGATCCCTTGCGCATTAATCAGGTTTTGACCAATTTGCTGGCCAATGCCGTGAAGTTCACCGATCACGGTGAAATTTCGTTGACTGTTTCCTGTATCGAACAAGCCCCCAGGGAAGCCACGCTGTGTTTTTCTGTGCGTGACTCAGGAGTTGGTATTCCAGCTGACAAGCAGGCGCAATTGTTCGAAGCTTTTTCCCAGGCGGATAGTTCGATCACGCGGCGCTATGGTGGAACAGGTTTGGGGCTGACGATTTGCCAAAAACTGGTTACCTTAATGGGTGGCAGTATCAGGCTGGAAAGCGAACCAGGCAAGGGTAGCACTTTTAGTTTTCATCTTCCGCTTGGCCTTCAGCAGGATGCGAACGCACCAGAGACTGTACCACCAGTATTACATCATCTTCGCGTCCTACTCGTTGATGATAACGCAACGTTTCGGGATGCTATGCGCGAAATGCTGGAGTCATTCACACTGACGGTGGAGACGGCAGATTCTGCCGAGCAGGCTTTGCGTATGCTTAAAGCCAGACGTGACACGAATGATGCCTTTCAACTGGTGATCCTCGACTGGTTGATGCCCGGCATGGATGGTTTGACGTTATTGAAAACCATTCGTCAGGATCAGGGTCTGGCCTCACTGCCGGTGGTGATGATGACGGCCTGGGGCAAGGATGAGGAACGACAGCAGGCCATTCAACAGGGAGCAGCGGCCTTTCTCGGCAAGCCCCCCCGTCAATCCATGTTGTATAATGTGATCACGGATGTCCTCGGTGAGCAGCAGGCTGATGACAGGCAACAGCCAGAGAAAACAACAACTAACATGGATTCACTTCAGGGGCTGCGTCTGCTGCTGGTTGAGGATAATGAAATCAATCAGATGGTTGTGCAAGGTATGCTTAGCAATCAGCATATCAGTATGCGTATTGCCAATCATGGGCAGGAGGCACTGGATATATTGGAACAGGAAGGGCCGGATGCCTTTGATGTGATTTTGATGGATGTGCAGATGCCTGTGATGGGTGGCTATGAAGCAACGGCGAAGATTCGCCAGATGCCGGGATTCGCGGATATTCCCATCATCGCCATGACCGCACATGCCATGGCAGGTGACCGGGAAGATTGCCTGAAGGCAGGCATGAATGATTATATCAGCAAACCGGTGGATGCTGACAGGTTTTATGCTGTGCTTGAACGATGGTACCGTCCGCGTCAGATGCAGAACATGAAACGTTCTTCATCAATAGCATACGAAGGGGAGGTCAAACGCATTCTTCCTGCATATATCGAAGGTATCAACCTGC
>WFOJ01000172.1 GCA_015488125.1 Mariprofundaceae bacterium | reverse complement strand
GACTGGAGTTTTGCGACCACGCCAGAGTGGCCAAGGTCATCAATGCCGATATCTACTTCGCCAGACCCTACGCCTCAAATCAGCGAGGCCTGAATGAAAACGTCAACGGCCTGGTCAGGCAGTACCTACCCAAGAACAGGAGGCTAGGAGTTTGTCGGGCTTTGGCAATCGTCACGAGAAATAGCGGGATTGAGTCAAATATACGACCTGTTTGCGGCGAATAGCAGCGCTATTTAACAAAAACAGGGCGAATATTTGGCCAATACCCGCTTTTTCGTAGTAGATTGATCAAAGTCCGACAGACTCCTAGACACTGTGAGCGATAAAGAGCTTGACCGCATCATGCACAGGCTCAATCATCGACCCAGAAAAACGCTGGGATACAGAACACCCTACGAGGTGTTTTTCAATACCCAGACTCAACTCACCGGAGTTGCACTTGGGAATTGAATCCGCGTATAATAAACACGACAGATTATGAAAGGTTTAATGCACCCTCATAATGCAGAGGTCTTATCTGGAGGAATAATTGATTTTCATACATCACTTGATGGGACGCAACTTATGTTCTCTTCTTCATAAGGCACATCCGACGACTGTCGGTAAGGTACTTTTGCGGCAGGTACCACTTTTGAGGCATCACACAGATGTGAATCCTGGTCATCAAAAAACAAATGCGCCCGAAAGGCTTTGAGTACCTTGTCTTTGCTGATGCCACCAAGGAAAAATGCTTCATCCAGATCCACACCCCAGTGACGCAGGGTGTATAATACACGGGCATGCGCCGGGCTGCTGCGCGCTGTTACCAGAGCAAGCCGGAAAGGGTTGGCTTGTCTTGGCAGGTTGTTTTGAATCCAGGCAATCGTTTTAAGCAGTTTGGCAAACGGTCCTTCAGCCAATGGGTCGAGGCGATGCAATGTTTCATGACTGGTGAAGGCATTCAGCCCCTGTTCCTGATAGATACGTTCCGATTCATCGGAAAACAGCACTGCATCGCCGTCAAAGGCAATGCGCACCTGATCGTGAATCGGTTCGTAATGCTCAGGTTGCTGACATAAGACAGCAGCGGCGACACCGGCATTCACGGCAGCCTGCACATCTTCTTCTGAACGCGAAAGAAACAAATCAACAGAGAATGCATCAAGGTAAGCATCCAGTCCTTCACCACCGGCAAAGGCGGCGCGGGTAATATCCAGGTCATAATGCTCAATGGAATGAAAAATGCGCACGCCTGTATCCGGTGAATTGCGCGACATGATCACGACTTCCACCAGACGCTGGCCTTCGCTGGCATATTGATTCACCGCCAGTAGCTCACGCACCACATGAAAGGCCGTGCCTGGCCTGAGGATCTGTTGTTCATGCTGACGCTGATAACGGCGATAGACCGCTACGCATTCGTTCTCAAAAATCCGGTTGTCTTCTTCCAGATCAAACAAGGCTCTTGAGCTGATGCCGATGACCAGGCAGGAATCCAAATTTGGTTTCAAAGCTGTGTTAGCTGCACGATTTACGGTGAATGAGCTGTCGTCTGATGCGCAACTCCTAGGAGTCTGTCGGGCTTTGGCAATCGTCACGAGAAATAGCGGGATTGAGTCAAATATGCGACCTGTTTGCGGCGAATAGCAGCGCTATTTAACAAAAACAGGGCGAATATTTGGCCAATACCCGCTTTTTCGTAGTAGATTGATCAAAGTCCGACAGACTCCCAGCCAGCGTCTAATCGATGTAGGCCATTAGTTCCATTTCGACTTTGGCGCCAAGCGGCAGCGATGCCACGCCTACGGTCGAGCGTGCCGGACGGTGATCGCCGAGCCAGTCGGCATACAGTTTATTCACCTTGCTAAAATCATCCATATTGGTGAGGAAAATGGTGACTTTGAGGATATTGTGCTTGGATACACCGGCGCGTCGCAGAATACAGGAGAGATTTTGTGTTAATCGCATGGTTTGCATTTCCACATCGTCACCAGCCAGTTGGCCACTGTGCGGATCAAGGCCAATTTGACCGGAAGTGAACAGCATATTATTCCAGACAATCGCCTGACTATAAGGACCGACGGCCTTGGGTGCCTGATCAGTATGTATGACGCGCATTGTTCAACCTCCTGCCGTCGCACTCGTTCTTCGGCGTTTTTTCATGAACCCAACTGCTATTCCCAAAGGGTCAGTTGTGAGGCAAGAACAGCCAATTCTTGCCCTCTGTGTTTGCCTGTCAATGTCATGTTCGGCAAAAAAGCAGGCATGCTGCACTCATGCCTGCTGCGTGGGCTTCCCATAGTACCAGGTAACTGTGTTGATCATGCCAGCCTGCCTGAAAGCCAGCAGCTTCCGCCACAACCTTCAGCATCAGCAACAACAAGATGATTGCGATTATGTCATGGTGTTGTCGGTACTGCAGCAGCACATACGTCCACAAGGCCATGACATAGCCCGACATGCCGGCGAACACATCCATATCAGGTCGGCAAAACAACAGGTAGATGCCAAGACTAACTGTCGAAAGCAGATATAGTTGCCATAGCGCATGGGGTTGTTTGTCAGCCAGCCAGAGCGCCGGTGGCAGCGCCAGTGCAAGGTTGATCAGCAGATGTTGCCAGTCATAATGGGCCAGCGCCGAACTGAATAGGCGCCAGTACTGACCATCTGTGATGGATAACCGATCCCATGCCAGCAAGGCAAAAGCATCGGGGGAACATTGCAAGAGGACCAGCAGGCTGGCAACAGCCCACACCATTTTGTCTGCCGCCAGCCACTGCCTGCGAAACAACAGTAGCTGTCTTCAGTACCACCTGCGACGCATCAGCAATAGGGCAAAACCTGACAGCATCAGCAGCAGTTCGGGCCAACCCATCGCGCCACCGCCGTGGTAGCCTGCGCGTTCTTCGATATGGTATTGCTCCGGATGCTGCTTCACCCGCTCGCGGAAGGCGGCCAGTTCCCGATCCAGTGAGCGAATGAGATCCGCACTGGCTTCATCAAAGCCTTGCTGCGCATCCTTGCGAAGCTGTTCCTCAAGGTTGACCGGTGTGGCATGGCTGTGAATATGACTGATGCCGGGAGCCCGAAACAGCAGGCTACGGCTGGCAATGTCATAGACCACCGTATCGACCATGGTATGGGTGTCATTTTTTTCACCGGGAACAATATAGGCCCCGAGAATCGTCCAGTAGCTGATGCTGGCAGCCCCTTCGCCGGTGAAGCGGGATTGGTCGTAAGAAACCAGGGCAATCACATCAATACCAAACATGGTGGCTAACTGGTCAAGGTTGGCAAAACTACCGCCGGGTCTTAAGTAGGCGCTGGGAATGATCTGAATATCATGCACAAAGCGATATTGGGCGAAGTGCGCTTTCACTTTGCGCAACAAACGAAGCTTGCGCTCCTCCGGGATAACGCCCGGCATGCCGCGGCTCTCAGGTACAAAGGCCACGCCGACGCGCAGCGGCAAATGAAGAACAGGTGTTGTAGGGGTTTCCTTATGGTTTTGATCATCAGGAAAAAGGTATTGCACCACGCTGGTGCTGTGATGACTGCTTCTGTTGACCATGCAGCCGGCGAGCATGATGGCCGCCAATAGATAAATCAACCACTTCATTGCGCTGCCTCCTTAGGCTGTGTTGACATTTCATTCCGCGTCGCTGCTGAGTCGATTTTTTTCTCTTCCAAGGCGTGGTGAGCGTGGTATAGCAGCGCTATATAAGCGAAGCACAACGCAGGAAGAGGGAAAAATCGGCCAGCCCTTCGGGTTAAGCAGAAAATCGCGCCACTCATCGTTGCAAATGGGCT
>WFOJ01000171.1 GCA_015488125.1 Mariprofundaceae bacterium | reverse complement strand
GACGGATCAATGGTATGTGGATATTCAACCACTGGCTGAACCTGCTATTGCCGCTGTGGAAAACGGCGACACCCGTTTTGTGCCGGATCACTGGAAAAAAACCTATTTTGAATGGATGCGCAATATTCAGGACTGGTGCATCTCGCGTCAGTTGTGGTGGGGGCATCGCATTCCCGCCTGGTATTGTGATCACTGCGATCATATCACCGTCAGCAAGGAAACGCCAACAGCTTGCGGCGGCTGTGGCAGCGCTGATATTCATCAGGATGAAGATGTACTCGATACCTGGTTTTCTTCCGGTTTGTGGCCGTTCTCGACGTTAGGCTGGCCGGATGATACAAAGGAACTTGAGAAGTTTTATCCCACCAATGTGCTGGTGACCGGTTTTGATATCATCTTTTTCTGGGTCGCCCGGATGATGATGATGGGACTGAAGTTTACCGGCCAGGTGCCGTTCCGCGATGTGTATATTCATGCCCTGATCCGCGATGCCCAGGGGCAGAAAATGTCCAAATCCAAGGGCAATGTGATTGATCCACTGGAAATGATTGAATCCTATGGTGCTGATGCATTGCGTTTCACGTTGGCTCACATGGCCACGCCAGGACGAGACATCAAGCTGGATACCAAACGCATTGCCTCAAACCGCAATTTCATGAATAAAATCTGGAATGCTGCCCGTTTTGTCTTCATGAACCGTGGTTGCGCCAGCGCCGACCCCAACTATCAGCCAGCGGCAGAAATCAACCGCTGGATCATGGGGGAATTTAATACAACGCTGACTCGCGTCGAGGCGGATTTGAAGGCCTATCGTTTTCATGAAGTGGCTTCAGCATTATACGGTTTCATCTGGGGGCATTATTGCGACTGGTATGTGGAAGCGGCCAAAGTGACGCTGTATGGCGATGATGAAGCGGCGAAACATGAAACACAGGTGGTGATGCTGACGGTGCTTGACGGCTGGTTACGCTTGTTGCATCCGATTTGTCCGTTTATCACGGAAACACTGTTCCGCCAGCTTCATGGCGACGATGTCATGCTGACAACGGCGGCATGGCCACAGCCATTACCCGTGACTGATCATGCTTCGCGCATGGGCTTGCTGATGGATATGGTGTCTGCTATTCGCTCTGTTCGCGGTGAAATGAATGTGCCCCCGGGCAAAAAAATTACGGCAGTGGTGGCTGCGGCTGACGATGTTCAGGCTTTTTTGCAGCAGCAGCGCGATATTTTGTGTTCACTGGCGCGCATTGCCGAGCTGCGTTTCGTGGCTGCTGATGTTAAGCTGGAAGCAGCGGCTGTGGCACCGCTGGATGAATGCACCATCTGGTTACCCCTGGCTGGGCTGGTGAACCTGGAAGAAGAGCGGGCGCGTATTGCCAAAAACCTTGAGCGGCTACGCAAGGAGCAGGCCAAACTGACGGCCAAACTCGGCAACGAGCGGTTTATTGCCAATGCACCGGCTGCGGTTGTCGAAAAAGTCCGCGATGAACTTAAGCAGACAACCGCCAAAATCAGCGAGCTGGAGGCAACGCATCAGCGCCTGCACGTCGCAGATTGATGAAAGCGCCAGGCATTGTCGGTTGCTGGCTGTGCCTGCTGCTGTTTTCGTATTCTGCACAAGCCGCGCCGGTGACGCTGATGCGGCCAGCGCATGCCTTGCCTGCCGGGCTTACCCAGGAGAGCTGGCTGCAACTGGATGTGTTTGATCAGGGCTTCGATATACTGGGCTATAGCAATAAGCTTGGCGCCAGTGCCCGCCCTGATCACATGCAGATATTGCGCCTAGGCAGTGATTATCGTCTGCCTGATCATTGCTTGTTGCGCGGCGAGTTGATGACAGGAGAGCAAACCATTGTCCGGTCGCGGGAGCCAAAGCAACTGAACCCATCCTTTGCTGCCTGGCAACTGATGCTGCAATGGCAGCCCGCTGACGCTGCCTGGCGACTGGAAGCCGGTGTGCAGCAGCATCGGATCGGTGATCAGGGTTTTTCCATTTATCAAACTGCCACTACCACCGTGATTGCCGCACCGGGCAAGCAGCTTGCCAGCAGTTCAGCCAGTGATCGCGGCTGGTTTGTCCGCGCTGCGATTCCCTATGTCCGGGGTAACTGGCATATTCGTGCCGTAGCTGGTTTTCAGCGCAACAGGGTGCAGGCACGTTATGTGATTGATGATCCTGCCATTCGTCCGCTGGTAGCCAAAAGCATCCCGCAGGCTGCGCCATGGCAAGAAAATCAACTGGCTCTGTTGCTGGGGGCGGATGTGCCGCTATCCGCAGCATGGACACTGGGCATGGATGTGCGGCATGTATCCATTAAGCGCGCTGGCTATCAGCCTGCCAGCAATGGACAAGAGTTTAATACCAGTGACAGCCTTGATGGCTGGTTAAGCTGGCAGCAAGGCCATGGACTGGCCCTTACGCTCCATGGTCATGCCAACAGTCGTTTCATGCTCGGCGATATGCCTGCGTTCTATAACCGTGGTGTCAGTAATAAATTCCGCTATCCTTTTGCCTGGTTGTCGCTGAATCTGAGCTATCGTCATTAGCGGCATGCGGGCTTGCTATTCTGCCATGGTTTTCTAGCTTGCCCGGTTCTTCCGATGGTGACCATCGATGGTTCCGATCACCTGTTATAATGGGCAGTGTTCACTGCTGCACAAGGGAATACAATGGTAAACAAACACAAGCAACATGATGCAGATACGCTGGATCCTCGTTTTTCCATGGAAATGGAAGACCTGAAACGTGATGTGCAGGCTGCGCAGTTTCAGGCCTGGTTGCGCCGTCATCAGCAGTCACTGACTGTTGCGCTTGTACTGATTTTGCTGGCTGTTACTGCCGGGAGCCTGTGGATGGCGCATCTTCGTTCGCAAAAGGAAGCGGCAGCCAACCTCTATTACAAGGCATCGGCGCAAGCGGAAACTGAGAAAAAACAGGCGATCCTGAATGAAGTCACACAACGTTATGGCGATACTTTTTATGCCCTGCTGGCGCGTCAGCAACTGGCGGCGCTGAGTGACAACCCTGAACCTGATCTTCGCGCGCTGATGACGGATGATGATGCACCGCGCGCCTTTCGCTGGCAGGCGCGGCTTGATCTGGCTGAATATTTCATCAGCAAGGGCAAGCTGACAGAGGCAAAAACATTGTTGCGTGAACGCACCGGCAAGCAATACGAACAACTGCGCTATTATTTACTGGCACGGACAGCGACAGGCGATGAACGCAAGGATTGGCTGCAAAAATCACTGAACGCCGAAATCAATGACGAGGCATTGAAAAAACGGATTGAAAAAGAGCTGGGCGGATCTGGCGCATGAAACGGATAATACTGGCAAGCTTATCCAGCATGCTGTTGACTGCCTGTGCTGCCCAGCATGCTGATGAGCTGCATGTTATCAAAGGCAAGCATAGCATTGATGTGTTGTGGCAAACCGATGTGGATAACCGCAAACCGGCAGATGCCGAGACCTATGCAAGACCAGCCGTCAGCGGCCTGATGGCTGAAGCGCACATTGTACTCGGTGGCCACGATGGCCGGATTCATGTGCTGAACATGAACGGTCATGAAACGTTTCGTTACCCGATGGCCGATAATTCCGATTCCGGCGGCGCATCCTTGAAAAATGCCGTCATGGTCGTTGGCGATAGCGGCGGCATGCTCTATGCTATTGATACGGTGGCGGAAAAAAAACTGTGGTCGGTGCAGCTTTCAGCGGCGATCACCGGTACTCCCGTCAGTATTGATGATGATGTGATCGTGCAAACCATTGATGATCATGTGTACCGCATCAGTGCTGATGGCAAAAAGCAATGGGTATTTGCCTCTGCCAAACCGGAAACGCTGGGACTCTATATCAGCCCGTCACCGATTATCATCCACGAGCAGATGTACACCATTCTGGGCAACGGCGACGTACTGGCGCTGAACGTACAAAACGGTGATGTCCTCTGGCGCAAACAATTGCTGCTGGATTCCCGTGATGGCGCTGTAACCACCATGCGCATGCCGCTGGCTTCCCCCTTGTGGCTGAAACACATCAAGCTCGAAGGCAATACCTTTGACGACGTTCTGCTCGTTCCCTTTTATCAGGGGGAGATGTTCCTGTTGAAGCGGCAGGATGGCACGTCACTGATGACGCGCAAGGTTTCATTGAAAACTTCGCCGCTGCATCATGATCACCGTTTATTCCTGGCCGACAGCCATGGCAAGCTGCAAGCCTGGGACATCGAAAAAGGCCTTTTGCTCTGGCAACGGCAGCTCAGTAAAGGCGAACTGATGGGACCGGTGTGGTGGCAGGATAACCTGTGGGTACAGGATGATCAGGGCAATATTTTTCGTCTGAACGCCGATGGCGACCTGTTGGCCAGCCGCCGGTTTTACGGTCGCTTTGATCGTTTGCCGGTGGTGACTGACCGTGGTTTGCTTTATCACAGCAGCCTTGGTGGCCTTTACCTGGTGAACTGATGGAGCAACACAAACGCCTGCCGGTGGTGGCCATTGTTGGCCGTCCCAATGTTGGAAAATCAACCCTGTTCAACCGTCTTGTCGGTTCCCGCAAGGCGATTGTCGGCGATCGTCCCGGGGTAACCGTGGATCGCCTGGAAAGCCAGTGCCGGCTGGGCGAGCGGCAGTGCATTCTGGTGGATACCGGTGGCATCGGCGAAACGCAGCATGGTGAAATGCAGGCAGCCATTGACGATCAGGTGGCAGCCGCTCTGGACGTGGCTGATCTGGTGTTGTTTGCCGTTGATGCGCCGCTTGGCGTCACGCCTGTGGATTACAATATCGCCGATTCGTTGCGCCGCAGCGGACGTGATGTCATGCTGGTTGTCAACAAGGCAGAGCAGGAAGCGCTGGCCCACGAGTTTCATGCCCTGGGCATGGGTCAGCCCTGGCCTGTGTCCGCCATGCATGGGGCTGGCGTTCAGGCGTTCAAGCAAGCGCTGGCACAGCGACTTCCCGAGTATGAAACGGGCGATGACGAAGCAGAGCAGCAACCACTGGCCTGCATCAGTGTGATCGGGCGCCCGAATGTGGGCAAATCAACGCTGATTAACGCCTGGCTGGGGCGTGACCGCATGGTGGTCAGCCCCGTTGCCGGTACCACACGTGATGCGATTGACAGTGATATTCCCTGGCAGGGTGGCATCATCCGTTTGATTGACACCGCCGGTCAGCGCAAGCATGGACGTATTGCCGATGTGATCGAGTTTGTCGCCCGCGTGAAAGCGGTGCAGGCATTTCGCCGCTCCGATGTGGCGGTAATGGTGCTGGATGGCGCTGAAGGCATTGTCGAGCAGGATATGCGCCTGATGCAACTGGCGCAGGAATCCGGCTGCGCTCTGCTGGTGGTTGTCAACAAAACCGATCTGATTTCCGAGGCGGAATGGCATCATTATGTGGAGCGGCTGGATTTCCGCATGCGCGGCCTGCCGGATGTGCCGGTGCGACGGATCAGTGCCAAACATCGCAAGGGCATCAGAGGCGTACTCAAGGCTGCGGTGGCAGCCGCTGAGCGCAATCGTTTTACAGCCAGCACCGGCGAATTAAACCGTTGGCTGGAGCAGGTGCAGCGCAAACAGCACGCGCCTTCCGATGATGGCGCTGCGGTGCGGCTGAAATACATGTTGCAGACGGCCAGCGCACCGCCTACATTCAAGGTGTTCTGCAATCGACCCAAGGCTGTCCGTCAGAGCTATGTGCGCTTTCTGGAACATGATTTCCGTCGTTGCTTCGATCTTCCCGGTATTCCGCTGCGCTTTAACTTTACCAGCAGCGATAATCCTTACGCCAATATGGATCCCCAGCGCAAGGAAAGCAGCCAAAGCCGGGCGGCACACAAGCGCTCGGCCAAACGCCGCAGTAAACGTCAGGCCAGAGAAGGCAAGCGTCGCTGATGCATTGTTTTGAGGAAAGCAGGGAAATCGGCTGTTCGGCAGCGGAGATGTTTGCGATTGTCCTCGATATTGAGGATTACCCGCAGTTTTTGCCATGGGTGGCTGATGCTCGAATCCTGAGTCGCACTGAAGATGAGCTTAGTGCGGAACTGGTGGCGGATTTTTCCGGTATGCGGCAAACCTTTCGCACGGTGGATCGCTTTGTACGCAATCGCATGATTGAGATTCGCCTGCTGGATGGCCCGTTTCGTTTTCTGGAAAGCCTGTGGACCTTTGAGGTTATTGATGATCATCGCTGCCGTGTCCATTTTTCCATCGAATTTGAGTTCAGTAATCGCGTGCTGTCGCTGGTCGCCACGCCATTGTTTCAGTCGGCATGTAAAAGCATGGTGCATGCTTTCGAGCAGCGCGCTGCCTATTTACGCACATCATGAAAGTCACGCTCTGCTATGCCCTGCCACAGCGCCAGTATCTGGAGGAAATGGATGTTGCCGATGGCTGCACGGTAGAAGAGGCAATTGCCCTTAGCCATATTCACGAAGCCTTCCCCGAGCTGGAGATCAGCGCGCTGGGAAAAGGGATTTTTGGCAAGCTGGTCAAAGGCACACAACCGCTGCATGAAGGTGATCGCATTGAACTTTACCGCCCGTTGCCGCGCAAGCCGCGTGACGCGCGTGCGGTGACTGATAAAAAAGCGCGCATTCGACAAAAAAAAGAAGCAGTCAAAGCACAGGATTAGACCATGTTCTTTTCCCGTTATCTGGCATTGCTGACGCTGTGTGGCGCGGTTGCCGCCTATATCTGGCCATCGCCCTTCCTGTTGTTTCAACATTTGTTCCTGTGGTTGTTTGCCGCCACCATGCTGGCGTTGGGGCTGGTGATGCCCATTGAGGAAGCCAAAGCAGCGCTGGCTCGTCCGGGCAGTATTGCCATTGGCGTCGCTACCCAGTTTACCATGATGCCCATGTTTGGCTTTGCCGCTGCCACCATGGCCACCAGTTTTGGCTTATCGCCAGCGGTTGCGCTTGGCTTTATTATCGTCGCCTGTGCGCCCGGTGCCATGGCCAGCAATGTGATCTGCTATTTACTCGGTGGCGCCGTGGCCTTTTCCATTGCCATGACCATGGTGGCTACCCTACTCTCCCCATTGCTCACGCCTGTATTGGTGCAGTGGCTGGGCGGTGCCTTTATGGCTATCCCTTTCTGGCCGATGATGCAGACGATTGTCTTAACCGTTGTTGTTCCGCTGTTGCTGGGGATGACTGTGCGTCATTACCTGCCACGTTATCAACATCATTATGAACGCTTCGCACCGGAGCTGGCAGCCCTGGCGATTATCGTGATTTGCAGTTACGCCCTGGCAGCCAATCAGGAGCGGGTGGCGCAAACGCCGTGGCTGGTGGTTATGCTGGTCATCGCCATGAACGCCGCAGGCTATCTCGGCGGCTGGCTGATAGCTCGTCTGGCCGGCTTTGAATGTGGCTACCGGATCACCCTGGCTGTCGAAATTGGCATGCAAAACGCTGGTCTTGGCGTGGCGCTGGCGCTTCAACACTTCGCCCCGGAAAGCGCTCTTCCCGGCGCGCTGTTCGCTGTCTGGTGCATTCTCACCGCAGCGGGGCTTTCTCGCTGGATACAGGGCAGGGAGAGTTCTCCCAACGCTGCGGTGTAACACATCGTCCGCATGAAGGATCATAATATGCCCGTCACAGGCAGATCATGGCGTCGGCAGGTTTATGATTTTCTGGAAGGCGGTGGCAGCTTGTCCGCCCGCGTATTCAATGGGATGATCATGCTTTTGATCATCGGCAACGTGATCGCTGTGATGCTGGAATCAGTTGCCAGCATTTACGATGCGCATCGGCTGCTGTTCGATCGTTTTGAAACCATATCCGTGGGCATCTTTACCATTGAATACCTGTTGCGCGTATGGTGTAGCGTTGAAAATCCGGCTTATTGCCACGCTGTCAAAGGGCGGCTGCGCTATATGCTGACGTTTATGGCCCTGGTTGATCTTGTTGCCATTTTACCGTTTTATCTGGCGGCCTTCACTACCCTGGATACCCGTTTTCTGCGTGTGCTGCGGATGTTGCGCATCTTCAAGCTGACCCGCCACTTTCAATCGCTGGAAATCCTTATGTTGGTTATTCGTCATGAAGCGACTGTACTCGCTTCGGCGGTATTCATCATGATGGTGTTGATCGTGCTGGCATCCGGTGGCATTTACGTTGTTGAACATGACGTACAACCTGATGTATTCAGCAGTATTCCAGCGTGCATGTGGTGGGCTGTGGTGACGCTCACCACCGTAGGTTATGGCGATGTCGTCCCCGTCACTGCTGCGGGCAAACTGTTTGCCGTGCTGATCACGATTTTGGGCGTTGGCATGGCGGCAATGCCCGCCGGTATTATCGCCTCCGGCTTTACCCGGGAAATGCAAAAACGACGCGAAGCCTTTCAGGCGGAACTGCGGGAAGCCATGGACGATGGCGTTATTACCAGCGAGGAACAGGCGCATCTGGATGTGGTGCGCGATCAACTGGGGTTGGCGGTTGACGATGCGCAGTCCATGACACGGGCAGAGTTCAGCCTGCTTTCCGAACTGGCGGGTAGCCGTTGCCCTCACTGTGGCCAACAATTATTTCGTCACCCCCCTGGCAAGGTGGAGAAATCAGCCAAGCCGAACAAATAATGATCCTGTAGGCACGCGCGCGTATTCCCTGTAGGAGGGGCTTTCAGCCCCGAATCTCGCCCGTGCATTCTCCGTAGGAAGGGCTTTCAGTCCCGAGTCCCGCCCGTGCATTCTCCGTAGGAGGGGCTTTCAGCCCCGAATCTCGCCCGTGCATTCTCCGTAGGAAGGGCTTTCAGTCCCGAGTCCCGCCCGTGCATTCTCCGTAGGAGGGGCTTTCAGCCCCGAATTCCGTCCGTGCATTCTCCGTAGGAGGGGCTTTCAGCCCCGAATCCACCTATCCCACATTGTCGTAATCCTCTGAAGAACGGGTCTAAGTTCTGACGGAAGCCTCGGCAATGGAAGTTGCCGAAGAAAAAGGTCGTAATCCCCTGAAGAACGGGTCTAAGTTCTGACGTCGCGAAATGCGTCGTTCTTGGGTCGAGTACACCGTCGTAATCCCCTGAAGAACGGGTCTAAGTTCTGACAACTATCAAAAGGTTCATCCTGGTTAAACATGAGGTCGTAATCCCCTGAAGAACGGGTCTAAGTTCTGACTATGTTATCCCCTGACCTTGTACAAGAAGCTGAGGTCGTAATCCCCTGAAGAACGGGTCTAAGTTCTGACCCTGCACAGGCTTCGATAGCTGAGGCAAACATGGTCGTAATCCCCTGAAGAACGGGTCTAAGTTCTGACCTTGACGCCTTCGTTGCTGCGCAGCAGGCCGCTAGTCGTAATCCCCTGAAGAACGGGTCTAAGTTCTGACAGCACCCCCCTGAAAACACCAATTATAAAGAGCAGTTACAGGGACGCTTGCCAGAAAAATCAAAACACAAAAAGTTCAATGCAAAATGCACCGTCCCAGCAGGCGAAATCATAGCGGTTTTTGATCTGTTTGCAACACGAAATGAACGCACAACAGTCAACACAGGATAGAAGAAAAGGGAGTAGATTGCCTTGTTGTCGTGTAGCTTCATGCACCAATATCTGCATCCAGCTGCTCACCAATCATCTTCCACAGTGCGCATGCATGCGAAGGTTGGCTACCTGGCTGACGAGAAGCTTTACGGCATTCTACTCCATGTCAGGTTTTATGGTGTTACCCATCCATTTCCGGCAGGTGAAACAGCAAATCCACCAGTTCGCGTATCACCACAGGGGGTTCCAGCGGTACATCTGGCGGCAACGGCGGGACAATTGCCTCAGACATACGATCAAACGTGGCTGGTTCTGAGAAGATGTGAGGCATGCTGCTCAAAATTGATGCTTTTTGTGATTTCGGTTCGCGGCCAGTAGGCCGCTCCTACAATGCCGCGCATTCTCCGTGGGAGGGGCTTTCAGCCCCGAACTCCGCTGTCGGACTTTGATCAATTTACTACGAAAAAGCGGATATTGGCTAAATATTTGCCCTGTCTTTGTTAAATAGCGCTGTTACTTACCGCCAACAGGTCGTATATTTGACTCAATCCCGCTATTTCTCGTGACGATTGCCAAAGCCCGACAGACACCTGGTTTGGGAAACGGCTGTTTCATCTCAGCCGACGTAGGGTAAAAGCATCTTCTCCAGCGAATGCTCGAAAGCATCTGGCCACTTGAAGTCGTTCTTTCGGCGGGGAACAATATACTTGGCTGGATGTCCCTCCGTTGCAGTTTCCAGCGTGAAAGAAAGCATCGGTAAGCCTAAGCGTCGCATGTTATGATGGTTATCGTGCATTTCTGGAAACCAGGATTTGTCGGCATGCTCAGGGAACAGCGGTGCTACCAGATACATCCGGGCCAGTGTGCTTGAGGCGCGTTGCAGTACCTGGATGCGAGCGTCCATATCCTTTTTTTGGGCACTCCAAGCCTTGCATTCCAATACCACAAGAATGCCGTTCGTCAGTACCAGCACAATATCCCACTCAGCATCTCGAGTTTTTGCATTACAACGAACTTCACGGATAATATTGGCAATTTTCGGGTGTGATTTCAGAAAGCGCAGCACCCGTCCAGCCACGACTTCTTCAAAACGAGCGCCGAAGCGCGGAGTGTCGGCATCTTTCCACCAGCCTTCGGTTACCAACCGCTGTTTTTCCTCATTCGAAATACCGGGAGAAGATAATCGGGGTGAGAAGTTTCGCATTATCTTGATCAGACGAGGGTAAAATACCGAATGTTTCTCACGAGGAACCGATGCGTCATGTACGTCGTTCAGCCTTATCAATTTGTTACGGAATACCTCCTGACTTTCCGGCGACCACGATTGCCACACGGACCAGGGGCAAGAATCTTCGTGCTGAGCACTACGCAAGCTCGCAGCGCGGTGCGCCAGTTCCACGAAGGCGGCATCAGTATCATAGGCCGTGGGTGGAGGGGGGGCTGTTCCATTCCAGCGGTAAGCCGGCCTCCTCCAGTGAGGAACCGCGAGCTTTCAACACCTCTACCAGGCTGGGCATGCGGGCGCGGTCGTAGGTGTGCTGGTGCATCGGCGCATCCGGGGCCGTTTCGCGTACTTGCACACGCGCAGGACGGTCGTCGCCGTAGAGAAAGCGCACAGGGTGGTCACACTGGTTGCGCCAGTAGTCCGCAGCCAGCGCCAGGCCAAATGGCGTAAGCTTCTGGCCACCGTTGAGTACAAGGTTCAGTTCCCGATAGCGTTCGTGGTGATCCACCAGGAAACCCTCCAGCGCCTGCCTGACTGCCTTGGGATCGTTGATGTTCCCGTTAATCGGCGCACGGCGGCTCTCCACGTGCCGACTGCGGAGTACCTCGATCGCTCCAACCGCCCAGTCCTGATCGGCAGCCTGTTTGCTCTCCAGCCAAAGCACTTCATCGCCCCTTTGGGCGAACTGGAGAACTGGCGGCAGATTGGCCACATTCTGGCCTGTAGCAACGGCAACAAAAAGTTTCATGATCCGACCCTACAAACAGCAAAAACACATTGCAACAGGCAGTCATGCCAGGCATGGCATTCGTACCTGCAAGCGTTCCGAAGTAGCTCGGTCAACTTCAGATCAACCTCTATCTTTTCGTTACCTTGAATTTCGAGGAAAGCTTGCTGTAAAGACTCATTTCCGATGCTGATGCAGGAAGTTGTCGGACGCTGCCGTTATAATCGGCCAGCACGAGACTTTTTCTCTTTGCATCCTGAAACTGGTTGTCGCGGGAATCGTTCAACCGCATGTGCGACAGCTTGCCGCCAGGCGCGTGCTTCGCCCGCTCGGGATCGGCCATCGCCAGCAGGTTTTGAAGCTGTGGCGAGGTTTTCCAGTTTTCCTTCCAATTCTGCATCATGGTCTCGAAGCGTCGCCGGCATTCATCGGCTTCCGGCGGTTGCGCGCCGGGGTTGTTCGGCCGAATCTCCGCTTTTTCGATGCGTGCCCGCACCTGACCGAAGCCGAAGGGTTTGCCCATGCCGATGGAATGCCGGAGCTTGTCGTTCCCGCCCCAGGTGAGCGCCCAGACGAGCGCGCCCAGTTCCTCAGGCTTCAGGTTGTGGAATGCAAGCCGGTCGGTGAAGCGCACGCCCTTCGACAAGGGATAAAGACGGGTTTGCACGGCTTTGTTATCCTGCTGATCACGCGTAAGCGGCTGCACCTGAGCCTGCGGCCGCGCCGGATAGCGCTTGAAGCCGCGAATGCGGCAGTTTTTATCCATCAGCGTGCAATACTGCCCGCCCTTCAGTTGGCCGGGGGGCTTCTGTTCCTGCTCAATATAGTTCGGGTAATAGCTCGGCTTCGGGCTGTTCAGGATCGTCGGTTCCATCGGCTCTTCCCGAGGCGCTCCTTCCGCGAAGGCGGGCGAGAACCACGCCCGGCCCCTGAAGCTTTCATGGCCCTTGTCCTCATCGGTGAAGCCGAAGATGAGCGCCGGGAGATCGTTGCCCTTGTTGGCCAGGTGATCGGCGCTCGTGTGCTTCACCGCATCATGAATCGAATGCCGGTAGGCCAGGCGGAACATCATCGCCAGGCCCATGGACTGAATCCTTCCGTTCTCTTGCAGATAGAAGACCGGCGTCTTTTTGCCGCGTTGAAATCCGGGCCGCCAGAATTTCCATTCCTCGGACTCCTCGTGCACTTGATTGAAGGACTTCCAGACATCGTCGGGCAGGTCAAACGCATTCCCCGGCGAATGGAAGACGAACTCCATGTGCTTCTTCGGCGATGGCTGCCCGGTGAAAACCAGCATGCCTTCCCTATCTCCATTATCGTCAATATGAGCCAGGGCGTATCGCAAATACATGCCGTTGTTCTTGTGCAGGTGCGCTTTTTCCCTTTCGATGCTGAAACGGTGCATGACGGAATTGCTCGCTTGCTTCCAAAGCTTGTATTTATCCATTGCGGTGTTTACAGCCTTCATCTGACCGTGCACATGTTTGTCCAGTTCGTCGTGCTGAATCCGGGCATGCTGGCAGGGGATCAAGCGGACTTTTCCATTCTGACGAATGAGCCAACCGGCCCTGGCCCTGGATGAGAAAACAGGGACGTTATTCTTTTTGACGTATTTCTTTTCCTTGCGATCCCAGACCTCGCCCGGTTTGGCGCCACAACGCTTGGTCATTCGGTTTCCGTAGATAGACCTTGCGCCGGAGGTCAGGTCGCGCACGCTCAGGCGGCGATCATCCACGAAGTGCATGCGGCCGAAGGCGGCGATTTCCAGCACATTGCGAAGCATGCCGCGCAACGCGGAGCCGGGGATCATGTAGCGGCCGTCCGGGGCCTGGTGAAAATGCACCTCGCCAACGCCGTCACGACCCTGAATACGCTCGTTGCCGATCAGGATCGGCGCATCCGCCGTGAAGGAAAGCTCAAGCTCGCCGCACAGGCCGTCCGCGAAGGGGCGATCGTGGCTGACCTCATCGGCCCATCCGGGGGTGAATATCTCCTCATGCAGGGGAGCGAAATTGTACGGCGCATGGATGGCAGAAATTTTTCTTGTGCTGCCGTTTCCCTTCGGGCCACCGTTTCTCCGTTGCTTGTTCGTGCCCATCACTCCACCTCCTCGAAGCCGATAAAACGCACGGCGTGCGGCGCGTAGCCACCATCCGCCGTTCGCCGCCAGAAGCGGCGGTATCTCAGTGCGCCCGGCGCTCGATCGCCACCGAGATACACTACCTCGTCAGTCAGCATATCATCCCCGTCGTCTGTTTCGATGATGTCGGTCAGCGTCCAACCGCCGGCGCCGTCCGGCAGGAAATGCATGCTTTTGTTTCCGTCCGCCAGCTCTCCGGAAAGCGGCAGGCCGACATCGCCGGGCAGTTCCGACAGTGGGAAACTCACCACCGCGCTCTGGAAGCAGACCCAACCGTGCAGCGTGCGCGCCTTGTGCAGGAACTCCAGTAGTTGCTCCGGCTTTTTTGTGGCATGCGTGCTGATGCGCACCCGCGTGGATTCATAGCGGGCATCCATCTTCTCCCGAGCGAGTATTTCGTTGACCGCCTGCATTGTCTCAAGCATCAAGCACCTCCCCGTGCATCAGGCCGTGACCGCGCGCCGCGTCCGCGCCCAGTGGCAGGCGGCCGGCCGTCAAATCATCCAGTGCCGCCATCAGCGCATTCACCGCCGCTTCGCCGATATCCTCGCGCCGCCAGATTTCCAGATTCACATGTTCCTGCCACAGCACTTCCTCGCCGAACAGCGCGCCCTCGCGCACGCCGCCGGTGAAGCGATCAATGCTGGTGTGCATTTGCCAATGGGTCTTCGGCCTTTCGGCAAGCCAGGCATCGGAAAGCAGCACGCCCCCGGCACGCGCGTCGTCACTGCCCGCCGCCTTGCCGAAGAGCTCGACCACCTCGGGGCAATCCTCGCCCACCGGCGCATCCTGCCCCCAGCGCCCGGCGAGGCGGTTGGCATGGAAGGCCACCCGATGCGCCAGCGCGCCCTTGACGGCGCTGGCCGGGGCCACGGCCTGCTTGCGCCTGATTTCGGCTCGTTCGCCATCCCAGATGATGACCGGCTCATGGTGCGGCACATCGTCCGGCTCCTTGTCGCCATGCCGGTTCAGCGGCGCGCCGGCCATGCCGCCGATGCGCCAGCCGGCTTCAGGCGTCAGCCGCACCCGAATGTGCCGCCAGCCGGTTGCCGCGCCATCCCCGGAAAGCGGTCGTTCATCCAGCCCGTCAATCTCGTCCACGCCGCGCCCCAGCGCTGCGAAGCGAGCATAATCCCCGGGTTTGGTCAGGTCGAATTTGCCTTCGTGCCAGCGCACGCAGCGCACCTCGCCCATGCCGGCCCGCGTCGCGCCACCCAGCCGCAGCGCCGGGTGTCCGAACAATTGCCTGAGGCGTTGCCATTCCGATTCAAGCTGTTCGGCATCATCGGCCTGCAGCATGATTTCGAAGGCGAAGCGCGTACCACGCGGCACGGCCGCGCGATCAAACAGGCCGCGCCCCTTGGCATCGGCCGCGCCCCTGTGATTCAGCCGCACGCGGCGACGCGCCACGGGCGCTTCGTCGGCAAGCAGCGCAAGCAACGCATCGCGGGCGGCATGCTCGCCCGCCAGCAGCCCCTCGACGGCGCGGCCGTCCGAATCAAGCACGCAGCCCCAGCTGACCGAAACGCGCGACGGCATGTCCGCGCCATCATTCTCGCCGCGCTGATGCGCATGACCGAACAGCGATTTTTCATCGTTGCCGCCATCGGCATACAAATGCCTGAGCACGCCCGCCAGCGACGTGCCGGGGATCACGGGCAGGCCGTTGGCATCGCGCACGATGGCCGTGTCGAAGCGCAGGCTGACGCGGCCGCTGGCCACCGACAGCGGCGAGACCACCTCCAGCACCAGCCGCGCGATTTTCAGATTGGGGTATGCAATCGTCATGCCTTCACCTCCCCGGCCAGCGCATCGGCCATGCCTTGCGCCATCAGAGCCACGATCTCGCTGCGAATTTCGGCATCCACTTTCCCGAGGCGGGCTTTCAGCCAGTCGCGGATGGTGGTCGGTTTATCCTGCTCATCGAATATATGGGCGTTCCAGTCTTTGTTGTTGCTGTCTCTCTTCATGGGACCGTTGTCACCGAACAAGGCGTCCATCAGCGCCTTGCCATCGCTTGTGTCCATCGCTAGCTCGCGCACGCGGCCCCACTGGGTGCGACCCGGAGGGCGAATATCTGTCGCCTCAAACAGGGCGGTGCTCGGATATAGTTTGATCAGTGCCCGAACCAGTTCATCGGCTTTATCGTGGATGATCTGCCCGCGATCGGTGGCATGCAGGGCGTTTTCCAGCCATCCGATCAGCGCGTGCGCAGGTTTTTTCGCTTCAGGGGGTGGTTGGCTCGACACCGCTTCGTCAAATACCGGGCGCTCGCCGCTCAACAGCTTCGGATTCATCAACACCCGGCCCATACCGCTCTCGCGCCACAGGCCAAGGCATGGCGGCAGGCTTTCGGGATGGACTTCTTCTTCCATTTCAAAAAAACAATACACTGCCGGCCATTATGAGCTGGCGTTCGATATCCGGCGTCCGACGATGGGTATTATACGGCGAAAAGGCGCGGGCGCGAATGAAGCTGCGCTCGCGCACCAGTCTGCCCGATGGCAAGCCAAGGTCTTCGGGGCAGGGTGCGAACACCGGTCGGCCATCGCGGAGGATTGCCATGTCGGAAAGCAGCCAGAGCAGCAGTTCGCGTGACGGCGCGGCGTCATCACATGCGGGCGGTGCGATTTGTTCCCTCAGCCGGCAAGTTATCCGGCCATACTGGCTGGAGCGGGAACGACCGAGATGCGCGATTGTGTCGGCGAACACCTCGCACAATCGCCCGAACAAGGATTCGGAGACATCGGCATCTACCTCGATGCGTGCGACAAAGCGCTGACCAGCGCGCAGGGCGTCGTAGCCGTAGAGCTGCGACTGCGCGGCGCGGCCGGTGGAGGGATCAATCGCGGTTTTCATCGAAAGCTCGCGCGTCGGTTGATGCGTGCTTCCATCCGACGTCAGCCAGGTATTTCGAAGCTGCTGCCATTGCTCGCCCCCGGGCATGGTCGCCCGCGCAAGGTTCAGCAGCGTATCAGGTCGTGCGCGGCCATCCTCTTCTCGCCACTTCTTACTCTTGTGAAAATGCAGGGATAGCGGGGAGGGATACGCGATGAGGCCATTGGCCGTCAGCGGCAGGGCGTTGCCGAAGCGCACCTTGCCAGAATGGAACAACAGCCATGCATCACACGCGTCCAGACTTGCGTATAGATGCCGGGCCGCCCAGCCCAGTAGTGCTGAGCCTGGCACATAATCCAGACCGGCATGCGCACCGACGCTGGCGGCGCGCTCGCTGAACACCGCATCGTCCAGCAGTTCAAGCTCCAGATTCAATACCTGCTCAGACATGCGCCGCCTCCCGAATCACGCAACGCCCGAAGCCACGGCTGCGGTGCGAACCAGCCGCACGCACCAGTGGCAGCGCCGCCTTCAGTGCCTCTTTCCATCCGTGTGCCTCGCATCCTGGCAACAGGTGAACTTCGGCGGTCAATGTCAGCGGCACGCTCACCTCCGTGCCGCGCAGGCTTTTGTTGCGTGCAACGCCTTGCTTTGTCATCGCCGTGGAAAAATGCTCGCGGAACAACCCGGCGCGAAGCGGGGCATTGTCTTCCTGCGCCAGCCACGCGGACACATCCTCAGGCAGTCTGGCGTCGGAGACGAACAGCTTGCCCGGCTCGGTGGTGTCGCGGGTGACGGGGGCCCCATTGTTATATTCCCATGCCGTGCTGCCGAACAAATCCTGCGTGATGCCGGCGCTTGCTGCGGCCGCGCTGCCCCATTCCTCCAGTCGTCCGAGCGCGTCGCGCAACAGGCCGCGCAATGTTTTGCCGGGCAAATAGGGCAGGCCGCATGCATCGCGGCAAACCAGCGCGTCCAGATGATGGCCGCTGCCGCGCCCGGTTCCGGCATGCCAATAGCCGCGAAAATCCACTTCAAGTCGCATCACGTTCATCGCCTTCCTCCCTCACAGTTCCGCGACAGCCGATGTCATCCACGGCATGCAGGGCCAGCACGTCGCCCAGCGGCGTTTCATAACGCTCATTGCCTGCATGGCGAGCCGGCAATGTTTCCGCCGGCGAATCGCCCAGCAGTTGGCTCAGGGTGTCATCGAATATTCGCAACAATTTCTTATCACCCGTTTTGTCATCGCCCAGCATTTCCCGCCAGCGCCGATAGGCGCGCTCGGCTTCCTGCGGCGCGGTCATGGCCAGACCAAGCAGACGGCGCATGGCGCTGCCGGTGGCGTGCGCTCCATCGGTCGTCATCAGCCGGGCCAGCACATTCAAATCATTCAGCGTCGGCAGGCCGCAGTCCTTGCGCGGTGCGTAGGTGCCCAGCGTGCTGACCAGTTCCCGTTTGCCCTGCCTGGTTGTCATTTCGTGATTCACCATCCAATCCGCGTCGGGGATGAAGCTGGTGGAAACCCGGTGAAAGCAAATCGCCGAGCTGGCGCGGTCCGATTCTTCCTTGGCCTTGCCGCACAAAGCCTCGGCTAACCCGTAGCCCAGCGCGAAGGGCTGATTCACCTTCACATAGGCGATCCCTGCGCAAGCAGTGAGGTGGCTACGCTCCCAGTCCGTTGAGTTGGAAAGCCAGCTGCACAATTCTTGAGTCTTCTCCTCGAAGGCATTGAGAAAGGCGCGGACAAAGGACAAAGCGAGATCCCCGCGCACGATGCAGGTGAGATCATCGCCGCCCAGCACCAGCGGCCGCATCGGCAGAACACCCTTGCCATTCGCGTGCGGCAGGATGGTTTGTTCCGTTGCCTGGCGCGCCGAGGCCTCGGTCGCGGCGGCTAGTTGCTCGCTAAAATTACGATATAGTTCAACGAATCTGTCCATTTTTTTTTCAGCAGCTTTCCTGAGAGCTATCAGCATCCGGCCAAGGCCGTTGCCGTCGGCATGCACGATGCCGACATAGCGATTGTCGCCATTGAAGGGGAACTCCTCCTCGAGATTAAGCGGAAAAGGCCCAGCTTTATCCGTCAAGAACTTGGCCTCAAGCTTTGAAGCGCGCTTGAATACACGTTTGCGCAGCGTGGCCGCGTCCACCCATTCGCGGCCATTGGGTGTTGGTTCATTGGCTACCGCAGGCAGCCCCGTACGTGGCGCAATGCGCACCAAAGGCGTGCCTACGGGCAATCGGGGGACAGGGATTCGATCAGCAGTCATCTGGGCAAGCGTCTTTTTGGATGTTTCAAATTCGTTCTTGCCCTCAGCAAGCGCCATGACGAATTCCAAACCCGGCGCATACTGCGGCACGATCAACGACCAGGCATCGTGCAGTCGCCTTGCCTGCGTCTCGTCATCCAAAAAAGCCATGAATGCACCGCCGGCGCGTCGGGAAAAACGAATGTTTTTTTTGTTCTCGATCCCCAGTGAATCAAGTGCCTTTGTGAGCGGCTCATCAACAATTCGATCCACCACATGGCTTGCGCCGACCATGTCCCGGAGCTTGCCCGAACCGAGCACATAGTTCTGGATCGACTTGGCCTCAAATGCGATGCAATACGTCATTTTCCCCTCCTCACGAACGCATTCGATTTGTTGATAGTTGTTGATTCTACTGGTTTGATTCTGTCAGATTAAAGCAACAACAACCCATTGATACATTAAAATAACCTGAATTTGGTATCTTAACCACCTCACGCTTTTTGCTGGCTCTGGCATGTGATTTTCTTGCCGAAAGAGCTTTTATCGCGCTCTACCATCATCTTGAGGGTATGCTCAATGTCGTTTTCCATTGACGCTACACATTAAGGTCATAGCGGCCCAATATGGGATACAGACCTTAATACCTCACTCAAGTCCCAAGCATAAGCAGTATCACCAGAAATACCAGCGCTACGTGCAAGGAGTGTGGGTCTACGCTTGATCGCAAAACCTGAACATCCCGCTAGAATTTCAAGTCCAAATTTCACTCCGGCGTGCATTTATAGAGGCGGCCATTTTTCACAAGCGACCATATCATTCGAATCATGTGCCTGCCCAGTGCGCGAACAGCCTGGTTATGCGTTTTCTCTTCAGCGCGCTTCCTGGCGTAATATGCTTTTGATTGGGGCGTGTGGTGATAATGCCTGGCCACGGCAATCATCATGGCAGCTTTGGCTCGTCGATTAACCTGTTTGCCGCCTTTGGCACTCGTGCTTTGAGGGGTCATTTGAGGGGTCAGGTCTTGCAATCAAGAACGGTAGTTGAGGGGTCAGGTCTTGCAATCAAGCATTATTTTCCAATTTCTTCACTGCTCGACTAACGGTAGCATAGTGAACACCGAATGTTTGCGCAATTTCTTTCATTCTGTAACCACCTTCCAGATATGCGCGTGCCATGGCCATGTTTCGGTCATCCGTTTCACGAGCATACTCATCCAATGATTTTTTCACTCGTTTCCATTGCCCTCTTGGAATTTCTGACAGGTCAGTGGTGTCAGATAGTTGCGATTTGATTCGTGCAACAAAGTTCGCCCTGCCAAGGTATATTTGTCCATTTAAATCATTCCAGATCGGTTCCCTGGCGGTGTCTTCATTGACGAATTGCACATAGCGGCTTATGCACCGGTTGCGCTGCTTGCCAAACTGTGCCAGTACCCATCGGGTGTTCAGCCAAGCGGGGGAGGGTGTCTTTCCCGATGTTGCCCGGTAACTGCTCCAGACCCATGCTTCCGCATTCTTCACCATACCGGCCCGGACAGGGTTGAGCACCACATAGCGAAGCAATTCGAGCAGGTAGGCATCGCGCTCGACCAGAATCGCCTTGTACCGCCCCTGAAAGACATGCCCGACCCGATGGTGACGTCGATTGAACCGTTGGGTATAGACACCATTCAGCTGCCGCATCCCTTGCGACAGATTGGGTTCTGGGGTTTCAATGACGAGATGGTAATGGTTGTCCATCAGACAATAGGCATGGCATATCCAGTTGAAGCGCTGGATCACGTCCGCCAGCGTATCAAGAAACAGTTCTCTGTCGTTGTCGTCAAGATAGATGTTTGATCGGGCATTGCCCCGCGAGGTTACATGATAAAGTGCGCCCGGATATTCAATACGTAGTGGTCTTGCCATGAGGACAGTTTAAACATATTATGCTAGATTGCAAGACCTGACCCTATTTTTCTGACCCTATTTTTTCCTGTTGCTGATATTGTCAAACGCCGCTTTTCCAGCGTTGCCGACATCATGCATGGTATCAACGGATTGCTTCATGCCAGCGTGAAAGCCGGAAAGATCAAGCTTGATTGTGAGCAACAGGTCTTTCATGCTAGCATACCCCCATGCTTGGATATACGTTCATTGCCATGCTACTCGGCATTCTGTCGCTGGAAGCCAGCCGCCTGCTGTTGCGCTGGCCGCATGACGAAACATACGAAGCCATCAGGGTTGCCGCCTTTGGCATGCCCGTGGCATACTTCTGGCTCGGCACGGCTGCGGCACTGATCACGGGAGCCGTCGTGCTGATACTGTGGCATCTTTCACCCCCCACATGAGCCGCCAGCATCACGGAACGATGCCATAAACGCTTCCAGATCACTTTTTTCATCGCTCCTTTGATTCGCAGGTCTTGATTCAATCCCGAGATAACCCTGCACTATCATATGCAGTGGCGGGTGGGCATCCCAGTAGCGGGACATTGCAGCATACGACGGCAAATCCATATGCCAGCGGACATGCTGCAACGTTCAGCCTGTACAGGCGACGATGTGCGCATAGAGATAACCCCAGTCGATCACATCGCCGCTGGTGTTTCCCCCTCGCCCGAATCAACCCCCTGAGCATTCACCAGTAAAACGGGGTCTGAACTGAATAACTTATTGATTTTACAGAAATAGAATGCTAAAAACAGCCATTTTTGGGCCTTAAAATATCCATTTTGGGAGTAAAATAGCAGGGCTAAGGAGGGTTTTATGATAATCAGGTCAGACCTCGATCATATCACCGATCATAATCAATAGCGGTCAGCTTTTCATTGGTGGCATTCAGTCGCGCCTGTGTTTTTTTATTTTTGATTCCGCCCCCGTTTAAGCGGCGCGCTGAAGCGATCAAGCAGCGCAATGGGCACTTGCAATGGATTTGTTTCCATGGTATCCTCACCGGATGAACATGTGGGTTATCATTTTTATTCTCGTACTGGGCACTGCCG
>WFOJ01000170.1 GCA_015488125.1 Mariprofundaceae bacterium | reverse complement strand
GCAAATCATGATGCAGCAACTCACGGATCGTGGCCACGGCATAATCGACAGCCGACGGATCGCCCGGGCCATTGGAGAGAAAAATGCCATCCGGCTTCATGGCCAGCACGTCAGCCGCCGAGGTATTCGCCGGTACAATCTCCAGCGCCAGCCCGCGATCCGTCAGCTTGCGGAGGATATTGTTTTTGCATCCAAAATCGAAGGCCACCACTGTTGCACGGCGTGCCGGTGCGGCGCGCCAGGTTTGCGCGTCAAGATCGAAGCTGCCACCATGTTGCCATGTTTGCGGCTGCGTACGACTGACTTCACCGACCAAGTCCCGACCTTCCAGGCCGGGCCATGCACAGGCCAGCGCTTTGGCATCTTCCACGCTCATGCCGTCCGAGGCAATCACCCCGCGCTGCGCGCCGTGAGTGCGCAAATGACGCACCAGCGCCCGCGTATCCACACCGGCAATGGCCACCACCTGATTCGACGTCAGCCACTGCGAAAAACCGGATGTTGCCCGGTAATTCGAGGTGGTGCGTGAAGGCGCACGCACCACGCAACCGCGCACCGCAACGGTGGCTGATTCCATATCATCAGCATTTACCCCGACATTGCCGATATGCGGCTGGGTAAAGGTCATGATCTGTCCCGTGTAGGAAGGGTCGCTGAGGATTTCCTGATAACCGGTGATGGAAGTATTAAAGCACACCTCGCCGACGGTATGGCCGATAGCTCCTAGCGCCTCACCATGAAATATCCGGCCATCTTCCAGTACCAGCACAGCCTGTTGTTGCATTACTTCCTCTCCTTGGGGTGATCAGCGACCAGCGCGTTTGCGTTCATGTTCTTTGAGCAAACGTTTGCGCAGGCGGATGGATTTTGGCGTGATCTCTACCAGTTCATCATCGGCGATAAATTCAATCGCCCGCTCCAGCGAAAGATTCAATGGCGGCACCAGATCAATCGCGTCATCCTTACCGGAAGCACGCACATTGGTCAATTTTTTCTCACGCGTGGCATTGACCACCAGATCGCTGTCACGACTGTGAATGCCGATAATCATGCCCTCATAAAGGCGCTGACCAGGACCAATGAACATGCGTCCGCGATCCTGCAACTTCCACAGCGCATAAGCCACTGATTCGCCATCCGACATGGAGATCAGCACGCCATTATTGCGCGCCGGAATCGTGCCTACATGCGGGCCATAACTATGGAAAACATGGTGCATCACGCCGGTGCCACGGGTATCGGTTAAAAATTCGGAGGTATAACCGATCAGGCCACGGGTCGGGCAGATGAATTCAATGCGCGTCATGCCATCATCGCTGGTCTGCATATGCGTCATTTCCGCTCCGCGACGTCCCAGCTTCTCGATCACCGTTCCCTGAAATTCATCCTGCACATCCACCGTCACATGCTCATAAGGTTCTTCCGTACGACCATCCACCTCGCGGGTAATCACATTCGGACGCGAGACGGCCATTTCAAAGCCTTCGCGGCGCATATTCTCCAGCAAAATGCCGATATGCAGTTCGCCGCGACCGGAAATTTTGTACACCTCGGCGGATTCGGTTTCCTCAACGCGCATGGCCACATTGGTACGAATTTCGCGGAACAGTCGTTCACGGATTTGGCGTGTGGTCACGTACTTGCCTTCGGTACCAGCCAGCGGGGAATTGTTTACATGCAGTTCCATGGTGAGTGTAGGTTCATCAACAAGAATCAGCGGCAATGGCATGGGCTTGCCCGGATCAGTAATCGTTTCGCCAATCTGGATCTGCTCAATCCCGGCTACGGCCACAATATCCCCCGCTTCAGCCAGCTCAATTTCCACCCGCTGCAATCCCCTGAAGCCCAGCAAACGGGTAATACGGTAGTTGTGTTGTGAGCCATCAGCATGCACCACAGCAACCTGATCGCCAGGACGAATACGTCCATTGGCAATACGACCGACCACGATACGGCCAATATAATCGTCCCAGTCCAGCGTGGTGGCCAGCATTTGCAGCGGCGCATCAGGATCACCGTCAGGCGCTGCAACATGCTCCAGAATGGTCGCAAACAGGCATTCCATATTATCGGATGTTTCATCAGGAGAGAGCATGGCATAGCCATTTTTGGCCGAGGCGAAAACAACAGGAAAATCAAGCTGCTCATCGGTAGCGCCAAGAGCGGCGAATAAATCAAAGGTGGCGTCCACACAGCCATCCGGATCAGCGCCGTCACGGTCAATTTTGTTGACCACCACAATCGGACGCAGTCCCAGCGCCAGTGCCTTGGCCGTGACAAAGCGAGTCTGGGGCATCGGGCCTTCTGCCGCATCTACCAGCAGCAGCACCCCATCAACCATGTTCAGTACTCGCTCAACCTCGCCACCGAAGTCGGCATGGCCGGGAGTATCAACAATATTGATCAGCGTGTCACCGTAATGAATCGCGGTGTTTTTAGCGAGAATGGTAATGCCGCGCTCGCGCTCCAAATCGTTGGAATCCATCATCCGCTCATTGACATCCTGGTGCTCATCAAAGGTGCCGGACTGCTTCAGCAGTTCATCCACCAGCGTGGTTTTACCATGATCCACATGAGCGATAATGGCAATATTTCGTAATTGGCGCGACATTTTGTTCTCCGCGAAAGTTAATTGGCGGCGCATGCTAGGAGTCTGTCGGACTTTGACAAATCTACTACGAAAAACCGGGTATTGGCCACATCTTTGCCCTGTCCTTGTTAAATAGCGCTGCTACTTACCGCCAACAACTCGTATATCTGGTTCAATCTCGCTATTTCTCGTGACGATTACCAACGTTCGACAGACTCCTGGGATGTGTTAGCATGTCAGTCCATGCACCTTATGGTTGCAGATGCGCACCTTCATGGGCAGCTGCAACTTGAAATCATCACTAACTAACCCTAAAATAGCCTTGGCTACTAATAATCAAGCTTTTCAAAAGCGGAGTAAGTGAATGAATGAACAGGCAAAAGAGCGCACTGAAGAAAAATCGGCAGAAGAGAAATCGGTAGAAAAAACACCGGCAGACAATGCCGATACACCGGAAAAAGCAACGGAAAAACAATCCGATCCAATCGATGCCAGCACACAGGCTGATGAAGAAACAGAAGATCCGATCGCATTGCTGCAGGAAGAGGTGGCAACATTGAAAGATCAGCTGTTGCGATCACAGGCGGAGGCCGAAAATATTCGCCGACGCTCACAGAAGGAAATCGCTGAGGCGCGTAAATTTGCCATTGAGCGCTTTGCTACCGAACTGCTTGACGTGGTGGATAACCTTGAGCGGGCGCTTGCCGTTGAGGAAGGCAATGAAGAAGCATTGCGTGATGGTGTGCAGCTAACCCTTGATGCCTGGAACAAGGTGATGGGCAAGTTTGACATGGTGCGCCTTGATGCCATGAATAAAAAGTTCGACCCTCATCATCACGAGGCTTTGTCTCGCATGCCGCACGAGGCAGAGGAAGGCACGGTTATTGCCCAGCACTGCGCTGGTTACACACTGCATGGCCGTCTGATTCGCCCGGCCAAAGTCCTGGTCTCCAGTGGTCCGGCAGAAGCCTGATCATGTGTTCACCTGTTGCCTGTTATCGGTCTGTCCGCAGATAAAAGCGGTAACCGGCATTAAGCTGAACGCTTGCTTCGCCGCGTGCTGAAGCCTGTTCCATATGAACACGCACCGTATTGACATCAAACATACGGTGCGTCAGCGCTCCGATGCCGCGCCAGGATAGGGAAACGCTCTCAATCACCTGCGGCGCGTCGGCAACAGGTGGCACATAAAGCAAAAAGTCGTGAAGATTGCGCGCCACATGCAGTGTGGCGCCCCGCTGCTGTACCGTCAATATGGGCAACGCAGGGTGAGCAGTGCGAAAATGCTGGCGGATTTCTACCGGCTGGCCGTCAATATCGGCCTGAATCTCCACCTGATAGCGCTGATCCCAGGCCAGGCGTTGCAAAGGAAAGAGCGCAAACTGTCCGGCTTTAAGCTTGTGGTTGGGATCTGTGCGATCATCCAGCAGGCGCGCGGCCACAAGCTGCCCCCGCGCATCACGGAGTTCAAAACGGTTCATACGCACCTTGTCCACCCTGGCCGGATTGACTGAAAACGACACAGGGTTGCCCGATACCGCCATATCCGGCAAAGGGTCAGGTGATTCATTGGCGAATACCGGCGTTACATCGTCAGCCCCGTCAGCAGGCCAGACCACCCAGTCAGGCTGTTTCTCTGCAATCTGCCGGGCGCTTTGTTCCCACAATGCCGCATCCACTTTTTTTCCGGCATCAGCGCAAACCGCATAATAATAACTGCCATAGCCTGAAAACCCCGGTTGCTCGCACAGCGCAGCCTCGGCTGCATTGTCCATCACAAACACCGTCACGATTTGTTGCCCGTCACGACTGCTGGCCACGCCGAGCCTGTCAATACCAAAGGCAAGAAAACCCAAGCGATGATAAATTGCTGTCATCAGCGCTTTCACCGCTTTGCTGCCGACTCCAGCTTCACGAACTGCCGAGCCGTAACTGTAATACACATTTTCACTGACATGACGACTGGGAAAGCCTGCGGCCACCGCCCGCTCCGGCGGCGTGCTGCCCGTAAAACCCGTATCGCCAGGCCGCTCGCCATGGCCGCTCATTCGGTTCAGCCGCAAATAATCGGCGTGTGCTTGTGCTGCCTGAGCCAGGCGGCTATCCAGCTGCAATGGCTGCATGCCCAGTTGCTGCCGTATGTGATTCAGGGTGATCACGGCATCCTGCACATTGCCTGCCCACGCTGGCACCGCCAGCAGCAGGCAACAGCCTGCAACAACAGCAAGCCAGCCTGCGCTTAATCGTAAGCTCCACATCGTCCGGATTCCCCCCGTGATCATTCCAGCATTTCCTGCGCTACCAGCCAGGCCTCTTCCCGCTCAGCGATGCTGGCACTGATGTGCTTTTGCTGCCGGCTTAGCGTGGCAATGCGATCACCTGCCTCTTTCTCATACAGCGCCGGATCAGCCAGTTCCTGCTCCACCATCTGCAATTGCCGCTGCAATGTTTCCAGTTCCTGTTCAAGCTGTCGGATACGTTGCCGCAACGGCTGCTGTTGCTGACGCTTTTGTGCCGCCTGTCGGCGTTGCTGACGACGGTCAGGGCCATCATGCATGACAGGTTCTGTTGCCGTTTTGCTTTGCGCTTCGCAAAGACGGGCATAATCATCAAGATCATCATCAAATGCTTGCACCCTGCCATCCTCTACCAGCCACAGGGCATCGCACACTGTGCGCAGCAAATGCCGATCATGCGATACCAGCAGCACTGCCCCGTCAAACGATTGCAGGGCCAGCGTCAGCGCATGACGCATATCCATATCCAGATGATTGGTCGGCTCATCCAGCAACAGCAACTGCGGTTGTTGCTGCACCATCAGGGCCAGCACCAGGCGGGCGCGCTCACCACCGGAGCAATGAGCGACGGGCAGCATGGCCGCGTCGCCGCCAAAACCGAAACGCCCCAGTACATCACGGCACGCTTGTTCGGACAATGTCGGCTGCTGCATCATTAAATGTTGGAACGGACTGAGTTCATCATCAAGCTGCTCTAACTGATGCTGTGCAAAATAACCAATACGCAGGCTTTCAGCCCTTCGGCAGTATCCCTGCCACGCCTTGGTTTCACCTGCCAGTAAACGCATCAACGTCGATTTTCCGGCTCCGTTTTTACCCAGCAAGCCAAGGCGTTCACCCGGCAACAGACTGAAAGTCAAGCCTCGCAATATCACCTGGTCACCGTAGCCTACATCAACATTGGAGCATTCAAGCAAAGGGGTAGGCATATGTCCGGCGGCGGGGAAGTCAAAGCGAAAGGGGGAGTCGGTATGCGCAGGCAACAGGCGCTGCATGCGCTCCAGCGCCTTGATGCGGCTCTGCGCCTGCCGTGCCTTGCTGGCCTTGGCGCGAAAGCGACGGATATAAGCTTCCATATGCGCAATCTGGCGCTGTTGTTGGTGATAAGCCTGTTGCTGTTGCATCAGCTGTTCGCTGCGTTGTTGTTCAAAACTGGTATAATTACCGGTGTGGACATGCAGCTGCCCCTGTGCCAAATGCCATACCCGCCGGATACAGCGGTCGAGGAAATCCCGGTCATGCGACACCAGCACCAGCGCCCCGGGGTAATGCTGTAGCCATTGCTCCAGCCATAGCACGGCTTCAAGGTCGAGATGGTTGGTTGGCTCATCCAGCAACAGCAGATCGGCAGGTGCCATCAGTGCCCGCGCAAGATTCAGCCGCATGCGCCAGCCACCGGAAAAACCGGCCACCGGCAATGGCAACTGTGCCGGCGAAAAACCAAGACCCTGCATCAGCGTCGCCGCCCGCGCCTGCGTCGTATAGCCATCAATCGCTGCCATGCGTGCATGCATGGCTGTCAGGGCCATGCCATCGCCTGCTGTTTCGGCCGCCTGGATTGCCGTATGCAACTGCCACCACCGCTCATCACCCTGCAATACATAATCCAGTGCAGGCAATGGCAAGGCGGGGGTTTCCTGGGCGACATGAGCCAGTCGCAAGTCCTGCCTGCGCCATATGTTCCCGGCATCCACATCCATTTCACCACGCAACAACGCCAGCAGCGTGGATTTACCACAGCCATTATGGCCGACCAGGCCGATGTGATCCCCCCGATGAATGCGTCCTGTGGCAGCGGCCAGCAACACACGCTTGCCTCGCCGCAGCGTGACCTCTTCGAAGTGAATCAGCATGGTCTGATCATGCTATTCGCTTGACGTTTCGCCTTGCCGCACCCTGAGCACCACGCCTGCGCTGTTCAGTGCCACGGTTTCATACCAGGGATTCAGCGCCGAGAACTGTTGCGCCAGTTGATGGTTTTTTTCTTCCCTAGGGTCAAACAAAACATGTGTCACCCCCTTGATGCGCTGCAACAGGCGCTGTGGATCATCATCGCCTTCGTGGACAACAGGCAAGGGCAGCACATCACGCTTGCACGCCAGCAATGTACGCGCTGGCCATTCGCTGGCAGCCATGAAATCCTTCCCCGTCAGGCTGGCATCGGCAGCCATCATATCAATCAACTGATCCTGCAGGTTCATCAAATGCTGTTGTCCGATGCTGCGGTAATGACGATCAGTGGTCATGGCCATGGTTGCCACCAGAAACACGGTCAGCAATACCAGGCCACGCTGACCCATCAATCCCCGAAAACCCAGTCTGGCATTCAATTGCAGCAGCATGGGAATGCCAAGGTAAAGCAGGGTAACCGCCGCCAAAAACAACCAGACATCATTCACATGCCAGCTACCCAACAGGCAGCCCAGCAGCAAAAACCAGCCAAGTGTGTCAAGCTGCCGTTGCCACAATGCCACCAGTAACACCAGTACCAACAGCACGGCAAGAATCAATCCGGCGCCCTGGCGAAACTGGTCCGAAAAAGGCAGTAATTCCGGCCCCAGCACCATGCTGCTGAGATAGCTCATGAAATCACCGCTAAAGCCCGCCGCATCCGGCCAGCCCAGGCGCAACACCAGCGGAATGATCACGCCAACCGCCATGGCAATCATCACATTGCGACGTTTCGCTTTACTTGCATCAGGCATACGCCACCAGTTCAGCAGCAACACCACCGCCGCCGCCAGACCCGCCGGATGAATGCTGATCACCAAGGCCAGCAAGGCCGCCTCAAGAAACATCAGCCCCGGCACATCAAACGGCGAGGCTTTCACCGTCTCATCCAGCCAGGCGATGATCAACAGACCGGAAAACACATAGATGCCACCGCCAACAGCATCTGTCTGCATAATGCTGACGGGAAGCAAAATCAGCAGTCCGGTCACAATCATGGCCGCCTCATCACCGATATGACGCTCCGCCCAGCGGTACAAGCCCAGCAACGTGCCAAACAACACCAGCATGGTAAATACCTTGGCGGCAATCAGGCTGCCAGCCCAGTGCAGGTCAAGTAGCACAAAGAGAAAACCGCGCAAATCCGGCACCCCGAACAGGGCCACAGGACTGGCGATTTGGTGAATAATCGACCAATTGATCAACAGCGCCCTGGCTGCTGCCTCTTCGATACCATACAGATCGTAACGAAACAGGGCCAGATAAACAAAAGCCATCACACACAGCCCGAACAAACCAAGATGACGGGCTGAGAAATGATCACGAATCAGTGAAAACATACAACACCTTTGCAAGCTGCGACCGGCGCAGACATAGAGAATAAGCGGCGGCAGCATACGTCTGTACACCTCCGGTGCAAGCTGTCATACCGTGATGCCATGACGAATTCAGGCGGAAAGCTGGCGGCATGGATGGCAGATGGTTATCATTGCGGGGTGAAATTCGCACCTTTTGTTCATCTTCATACGCATAGCGATTATTCTCTGCTAAGCGGCGTCAGCAGCATTGACGACATGCTGAACAAGGCCGTGCGACTTCGTCAACCTGCTCTGGCGCTGACGGATTATGGCAATTTGTTCGGCGCCGTCGCTTTTTACAGCAAGGCCATGCAACTGGGGATCAAGCCGATTCTGGGTTGTGAATGCTACATCTGCGATGACCACACCAGGCGCATCAGCGAAGGCCCACGCGGCCCGCGTTATGCGCAACTGGTGTTACTGGCGCGCAATCAACATGGCTGGAAAAACCTGCTGAAACTTGTGTCCATTTCCTATCTGGAAGGCTTTTACTACAAACCCCGTATCGACAAATCATTATTGCGCCAGTGGGGGCAGGGACTGATTGGTCTGAGTTCCGGCATGAATGGTGAAATAGAGCAGCATTTACAGCGCGGCGACCGGGAAATGGCCCGACGCGTGGCCAGCGAATACAAGGAAATCCTGAATCAGAATGGTCAGCGCAACTGCTTTTTTCTCGAGCTGCAACGTCATGGGCATGCACGGCAAGAAGACCTGAATCAAGAGCTGATCGCCCTGGCGCATGAACTCGATATTCCGCTGGTTGCCAGCAATAACGTGCATTTTTCCGAACGTCAGGATTTCCCCGCTTTTGAGGCCATGCTGGCTTTGGGCAGTAATCGCACGGTGAATGATGATGTCGCCGGTGATTTCACACCGGAATGCTATTTTCGCTCGTGGGAAGAAATGCGGGAAATCTTCAGTGATGTGCCCGAGGCGCTGGAAAACAGCCTGCATATTGCCAATCGTTGCAATGTTGATCTCCAGTTTGGCCATTATCAACTTCCCGATTTTCAAACCCCTGATGATCAGCCCCTGGATGTATATATCCGCGAACTGGCCGCCGAAGGCCTGGAACAGCGCTGGCCTGCGATTCTTGCCGGCACGCCTGATGCAGACAGGGAGGTGTATCGTCAGCGGCTGGATTTCGAACTGGATATTATTATCCAGATGGGCTTCCCCGGTTATTTTCTGATCGTTGCTGATTTTATTCGCTGGGCCAAGCAACAAGGCATTCCGGTCGGCCCGGGCCGTGGCTCTGGTGCTGGTTCGCTGGTCGCTTATGTATTGCTGATCACCGATCTTGATCCCATCAAGTACGGCCTGCTGTTTGAACGCTTTCTGAATCCCGAACGTGTATCCATGCCGGACTTTGACATTGATTTTTGCCAGAGTCGTCGCGAAGAAGTGATTCGCTACGTCACGCAAAAATATGGTGAAGAGCGCGTTGCACAAATCATCACCTATGGCTCAATGAAGGCCAAGGCGGTGATTCGCGACGTTGGCCGCGTCCTTGGCATGCCACTGGAAAAAGTCAATACCATCGCCAAACTGATTCCCGATGATATGAAAATGACGCTGAACAAGGCGCTGGAACAGGAGGAGCGGCTGGCCGCACTGCTGGCAGAGGATGCTGAAGTGGCGCGGCTGTTTGATCTGGCGCGTAAACTGGAAGGCAAACACCGTAACGCTGGCAAACATGCCGCAGGCGTGATTATTGGCCGCGAACCACTGGTGGAGCATGCCCCCCTGTTCAAGGTAGCCGGTGAAGAAAGCAAGGTTGTACAATGGGATATGGGCAACGCTGAAAAAATGGGACTGATCAAGTTCGATTTTCTCGGCTTGAAAACGCTGACGGTGATTGATATGGCCTGCAAGCTGATTCACGCCCATGATGAGCGCGATATCGCCAGGGATTTTGATATTCAGCGCATCCCCATGGATGATGCGGCCACCTTTCAGCTATTGCAGCAGGGCAATACCGGCGCCGTTTTTCAGGTGGAATCTTCCGGCATGCGTGATCTTCTCACCCGCCTGAAGCCAGATTGTTTTGAAGATATTATCGCCCTGGTGGCGCTCTACCGTCCCGGCCCGCTGGAATCGGGCATGGTGGATACCTATATCGAATGCAAGCATGGACGGGAAATCCGCTATTTGTTACCGCAACTTGAACCCATTCTTCGGGAAACCAATGGGGTGATTCTCTATCAGGAACAGGTGATGCAAATCGCTCAGGTGCTGGCCGGTTATACGCTGGGGCAGGCTGATTTGCTGCGTCGTGCCATGGGCAAGAAAAAACCTGAAGAAATGGCCCGGCAGCGTGAAATCTTCATGGCTGGAGCCAAAAAACTCGGCGTTGATCTGGCCAAGGCAGAAGAAACCTTCGATCTGATGGAGAAATTTGCCGGTTATGGTTTCAATAAATCGCATTCGGCAGCTTATGCCCTGGTATCTTACCAGACGGCTTACCTAAAAGCCCATTTTTCTCAGGCATTCATGGCCGCAACCATGACCTGCGATGCTGGCAACAGCGATAAAATTGCCGCCCTGGTGCGTGATTGCCGGGAGATGGGCATTGAGGTTTTGCCACCTGACATCAATGCCTCCTTTTGGGAGTTCGTTCCTGAAGGCAAGGGGATTCGCTTTGGCATGGCAGCCATCAAGGGCGCAGGCGAGAAAATTGCCAGAGCAATTGTCGCGGCGCGTCAGCAAGGTGGGCCTTTTTCCAGTTTTGCCGACCTGGTCAAACGCCTGCCAGAACGCACGCTGAACAAACGTTTTTGTGAGGTCATGATCAAGGCCGGCGCCATGAATAGTATGATTCCGCATATTCGTGCCGGCCTGGAAGGCCTGCCTGAGGCTCTGCAGGAAGCCATGCGTTTGCGCAAGGCGGAAAACAGCCGTCAGTTATCGCTGTTTGAAATCGCCGAACCGGCTGCTGAGGTCACGCTGTTTGCGCCGGTTGAACCATGGAGTCAGGGCGAATGCCTGCAAGCGGAGCGCGAAGTCCTCGGGTTTTACCTTAGTGGCCATCCGCTGGAGGCATTTTCCTTTTGCGATGGCCTGACCACCCATCACTTGGGCGAACTGGCACAATGCCCGGATGATACATCTGTGGTGATTGCCGCCAGCGTCAGCGCTATCCGCGAACACCGCACGGCACGTGGCTGCATGGCCTTTTTACAAATCGAGGATGCCTGGGGATCAGCAGAAATGGTGTGTTTTGCGACTGTTTATGGCCAGAGCAGAGAACTGCTGCAATCAGAACGTCCCTTATTATTCTCCGCCAAGGTGGATCGCAGCAAGGAAGAACCCTCATTGTTGGCTGAGGCCGTGATCGCTATTGATGATGTTTTACCCGAACTGGTGCAGCGCATTGACGTGCAAACCAGCGCTCTGGCACTGGATGCGGCCTGCCTGCAACAACTGCAAATGTTGCAGCAGGAGGAAAGCGGTGTACGCTGGCAGTTTCAAGTTCGGCTGGCTGATGGCAGCATAGCGCGCCTGCGCAGTGAAACAGCACCACGCTGGAGCACTGATGTGCAGCGGCAGCTGTATACGCTGTTCGATGCAACACAGGTTCGCGTGCGCTGCCGTCGCTGGCAGCCCTCACGCGGCCGGGGAAATACGCCTGCCGCTGTATCACCGTGATGCTGCCCGCCACGATGATACGTGAGCGGCACAATATCCGTTCATTTGCCCTGGGCAAGGCAGGGCAGCGAACAGATATAAAAAGGAAGATTGATGGCTTTCACCTATCTCGAATTTGAGCGACCTATTGCCGAATTATCTGAAAAAATCGAGGAACTTTCTCGTATGGGAAGCAATAACACTATTGATATTGCTGAAGAAGTAGAGAAATTGAGCAAGAAGCGTGATCGTTTGATTGAACAGATTTACCGCAATGCCACACGGCATCAGATCTCCCAGTTGTCGCGCCATCCCGATCGCCCCTATTTTATGGATTATATTCCCCTGCTGTTTGATGATTTTCAGGAACTGCATGGTGACCGGGCCTTTGCGGATGATGGTGCTATTGTCGGTGGCCCGGCGCGTTTTGGCGAACACACGGTGATGATTGTTGGCCAGCAAAAGGGGCGCGACACCAAAGAAAAACTGAAACGCAATTTTGGCATGGCCCGGCCAGAAGGCTACCGTAAGGCGCTGCGCCTGTTTCACATGGCCGAACGCTTTGGCATGCCGGTGATGACGTTCATTGATACCGCCGGTGCCTGGCCTGGTATTGATGCCGAGGAACACGGTCAGAGCGAGGCTATTGCCCGCAATCTGATGGAACTGGCCGTGCTGAAAGTCCCCGTTATGTGTACGGTGATTGGCGAAGGTGGCTCTGGTGGTGCGCTGGCCCTTGGCGTAGGCGACCGTTTGTTCATGCAGGAGTTTACCACCTATTCGGTGATTTCACCAGAAGGCTGTGCCGCCATCCTGTGGCGTGACCGTGCCTATGCCGAACAGGCTGCCGAGGCACTGAAATCAACCGTGAAGGATTTGCAGGAACTTCAACTGATTGACACTGTGATCCCCGAGCCAAAGCAGGGCGCACACCGCGATCTTGAAACAGCAGCGACGATGATGAAAGCGGTACTGCATCCAGCCCTGGAAGAGTTGCTGGAGATGCCGTTACCGACATTGCTTGAGCAACGTCAGCAACGTTTGCGCAACATCGGTGTGTTTCAGCAACATTCGTGATATTGTCATTATGGCATGACGGCTGAGGCCTTTTTATCCCATGTGCTGTTTGCCGGACTGCTGTTTCTGCTGGCTTGGTCGGTAACGCGGTGGATGGTGCATCACACGGCATTTCTCGATATTCCCAACGAGCGCTCATCCCATGAACAGCCCACGCCCCGCGGCGGTGGCCTGGCCATTGTGCTGGCCTTTTTGCTGGGGCTGCTGATGATTGCCGGCATTGGCG
>WFOJ01000169.1 GCA_015488125.1 Mariprofundaceae bacterium | reverse complement strand
TCTCGCAAGTGTACATGGTGTACAATGTGGGCGCTGTATTGACGGCGCTGGCGATTGAATTCTGGCTGATTCGCTGGCTGGGTATTCATGACACGGTGTTGCTGTTCGCGGCGATCAATATCTTTGTAGCGATTTCATTGCTTGTGGCTTACCGGGATATCAGGGATCAGGGATCAGGAATCAGAGAGCAGCAGGGGGTGTTGGCGCCCTTGCGCAGCCTGCGGGGGCAGCAGATCTGGCCGTTGCTGGCGTTGAGCGTGGCCTCTGCTGTGCTGCAATTGTTCATGATGAAATATGCGGAATTGGTGTTTGGCCCGTTTCGGGAAAATTTTGCGCTGGTGTTGTCGATTGTACTGATGGGGATCGTGATCGGCGCTATGCTGGCACGTTATCTGCAATGGCCGTTATCACGCTGGATGGCGCTTGCTTTTGTTGGTGTGTTGTGGCTGCTGTTGGCTGCTGGCCCGGCTATTTATGTGTATGCGGCTTTGTATGCACTGATACAACCGTGGTATGTGGTGGCTGTGTTTGGCAAATGGCTGGTGTTATGTGGTTTGATGTTGTTGCCAGTGGTGGCTTTCGGGGCGGCGATTCCGGCACTTTTGTTGCATCAGCAGGAAGTAAGTCAGGAATCAGGAGCCTTGCTCTTTGTTTCTGCCTGTGCCAATGCCGCCGGTTTTTTGTTGATGGTGTTGGTGTTGCATCCACTGCTGGACTATGGCGTTCAGTTATTACTGGTGCTGGCACTGGTGTTGCTGGCCTGGCTGCTCTCGCCGGTGGGGCAGCAGTGGCACCCTGACTGGCGAAAAACGCTGCTTGCCATGTCGGTGTTGCTGTGTGGCTGGATTGGTTTTCACTGGTGGTGGGATGAAGATCTGCTGTATCTGAGCTATACCAACTATCAGGATATCGAAGACCTTCGTGATGCGCGGTCAACAGTGTCGTTTCCTGATCGTTACAAGGGGTATCAGGATGTGTTTTCCATTAACTGGATGGATGGCAAGCCTTATTTCTTTATCAATGGCTATATCAGTATTCCGTTGAATAATTCATCAGAAAAAGTCGTGGGGGCGATTTCCAGTATGTATGCCCCTGATTTGAAAAAGGCAATGGTGTTGGGGCTGGGGAGCGGGGCGACAGCATCTACCGTTGGCCTGTTTTTCGATCATACGGATGTCATAGAAATCAATCCGGTGGTAAGGGATAACCTTTATCGCATGGCCAGGTGGAATTACGATATTGAGCGTAATCCGCGTGTGAAAATCACAGTGGATGATGCCATTCATGCGATGAAAGCTGGCGATGAACGTTATAGCCTGATTCTTAATACAGTAACGACACCGCTGTATTTTAGCTCCTCCAAGCTGTACACCACGGATTTTCTGGCATCGGTGAAGCGGCGGCTGAACGGTGACGGAATCTATGTCACATGGATGGATTCGCGTATCGGTGATGAGGGAGCGCAGATTATTCTGCGTACCATGAAAACGCAATTTAAGCATTGTGCCCTGTTGTATGTTAAATCGGCTTATTTTCTGCTGATCGGTTCAGACGCGCCGCTGCTGGCACATCAGCGGCAGGTGGTGGTGAACAATGAGCGATTGCGCCGGGATATGATGGAGCGTTATAATATTGTCAGCGACTGGCTGCCGTATCAGCTGCTGATCAGCGATGCGTATCGTCTGATTGATGAAGGCAATGCGGTGATCAACTCTGTGGATCGTCCTGAACTGGAGTATGCTATGGCGCATTTGCGCAGCAAGGGAATTGACCGTTTGAAACGTCGTCTTGTTGAAGAAATGCGCATGATGGATATACGTCATACCTTGCCAGGCGAACCGAACGAGGCTTTTCCTGCTGATGTGGTTCTGCACGCCAGGCAAAAGATCAGGCGCTCCATGCTGTATCGTCGCCTGGAACAACTGGCACGTTCGGAAGGAGCGTATTCACTGAGGTTGAAGCAGGCCGAGTTACAGCGGCGAAAAGTCCGGGCTGAGGTGTTGGGTACGGCGCGTGCATGGCATCGTTATGGTTATCAGTTGATGCAGCTTGAGCGCTATGCAGCTGCGGTTAAGGCATTTGACCGGGTGCTGGCGATGGATCATACCTATAATGATGCGAACTATAACCGTGGTGTATCCCTGGAACGACTGGGCAAGGATGATGCGGCATTGGCAGCTTTTGCCGCTGAACTGATGGTCGATGCCGGGGATGTGGATGCCATGTATCGGCGAGGTAGGCTGCTGTGGCGGCAACATCGTTATGCTGACGCGCATGCGCAGTTTGCACAGGTGACAGATCATGACCGCGCACCGCGAAACCTTTATTATTACGACGCATTATGCCTAAGCGCCATGGGAAAAACACGACAGGCGAGGCAACAAATGACGCATTATCTGGTGAAAGGTGGCTTGCCTGAAACATCAATGGTCGAACTTTTGCGTCTGTGAATGAAGTTTTTTCTTGACAATAATGCTTGTAATAAAGTAAGTTGCGTCCGTTTGTGAGAGTATTACTTGAACTTGAGCAAAGCATGCCGGTGAGGCGTGATCATCAGCAGGCGTACGTTGAGTGTGCGCAGCAAGGGAGTTGATGTGGGTTTATTCTCTCCTGAATCCAGAGACTTGATGGCCATCGATATCAGTTCGACAGGTATCAAACTGGTTGAGCTGGGCAAGACACGCGCTGGCTATACGTTGAAATCTTTTGCCATGGTGCCGTTGCCTCGGGATGCGATTGTGGAAAACATGATTATTGATTCCATGGCGGTTTCCCAGGGGTTGGTTGACGCACTGGAGCAGGCCAAGCCATCAACACGTCAAGTGGCGCTGGCTGTGTCCGGTAACGCGGTAATTATCAAAAATATCTCCCTGCCATTGATGAGCGAGTTTGATCTTGAAGCCGAGATTGAGATCGAGGCAGATCAGCATGTTCCTTATGATATTGATGAGGTGTATCTTGATTTCCAGATTCTGGGAGAAAACCCTGATGAGCCAGGGCAGATGGATGTGGTACTGGCAGCATGTAAGCGCGAGATTGTTGATGATTATCAGCTTGTTCTCAGCGAGGCAGGGCTGACCACGAAATGCGTCGATTGTGCGGTCTTTGCACTGGAAAATGCTTCTGAAATGATGGGCGTGTTTTCCTCTTCACCGAAAGAAATTGCCGATGGTGAGGAAGAGCAGGCGATTGGCCTGATCAATATTGGTGCCAATTTGGTGAATGTGAATATCATTAAAAATGGCACAATGGCCTTTGTGCGTGACCAGTTTTACGGTGGCCAGAATCTTACCGAAGAAATCCAGAAAGAACATAGCATCAGTTATCAGGCCGCTGAAGCAATGAAAAAAGAACGTTTTCACGAAGTAAGCCCTGAGGCAGTGGATAGGTTTTATGTGGGGCTGACGTCCGAGATTGTGCGCTCACTTGACTTTTATGCCGCCAATCATGGCGATCATCCGGTACAGCATTTGTCGATTTCCGGTGGCTGTGCGTTGTTGCCGGATATAGCGACGGAGATTGAACAGCGCCTGGGAATTTCTGCTTCGGTGGCGAATCCGTTTGATCATATCAAGGTTAACAAGCGAAAGTTTGATGTTGATTATCTGAAGCGGGAAGGTCCCGCGCTGGTCGTGCCTGTAGGGCTGGCACTGAGGAGTTTTGACGCATGATTCGCATCAATCTTCTCCCCTATCGTGCAAAACTTCGTCAACGCCAGATTCTGGTTCATGTCATGTGGTTTCTGGTTACCGTGGCTGCTGTGGTGGTGCTGTGTATTGCCGTGAATATTTTCGAAAGCATGCAGCTAAGCGCCAAACTGGAGGAACAAAAGGTATTGGCTGAGAAAGTCAAGGCGTTGGATGCGAAACTGCAGGAAATTACCACACTTAAAGGTAAACGCAGTGAGGTTCAGAGCAAACTGAAAATTATTGATGAGTTGCAGGTCGGGCGGTTTCGTTCACTGAACATGCTCTATGAAGTATCAAAAGTGATACCCAAGAATGTTTGGATCAAGTCCCTGTCCGATGGGCAAACGGAAATCATCATGAAAGGTGCGGCAGGCACCAGCGAGGGGATTTCTGATTTTATGCGGGCGCTGGATGCGTCACCTTATTTTCAGCAAGATTCTGTTCGCCTTGGCTCTGTTAGCCGGCAAACAGAAAAAAATTCGCCTATTCGCGTTTTCGATATTCGGGCCAGCTTTGCCAAACTGGAGGATGTCAGCGGAAAAAAAGGAAATAAGCAATGAATCTTGATACCCTGAATCTTGAGGTACTACGCCCTATTCTACCATTGCCACTGGCAGCCAAATTTGGTATTTTGGCAGGTACGGTGGTATTGATCATAGTGATTTATTATTTCGCCATTCTCGGCGATACACTTGATCAAATTGCCGCTGCTGAACAAAAAATTGCTAGCCAGAAGCAGGCTATTGTGACAAAAAGCATTAAAGTAAAGAAACTTCCGAAACTGAGAAAAGAATTGAAAAACCTGGAAAAGCAGTTGAAGGTATCACTAAGCTTGTTGCCGGAAAAAGCCAAAATCCCTGAATTGTTGGAAGAAATTTCCTGGCGTGGTAAGGATGCGGGACTTGATTTGCTGACTTTCAAACCACAGCCAGAGACCGTGAAAGCGATTTATGCAGAAATTCCGGTATCCATCAAGTTAAAAGGCACGTTCCGTGAGTTATTGTCGTTTTTACGCGCAGTTGGTGAGTTGCCGCGTATTGTGGCGATCAATGGCCTGAGAATCACAGCGGGAAACCAACCGGGAAGCCTGAATGTGACAGGGAGAATGACGACTTATCGCTTTGTGGAGAAGGGAAGCAACAAGGCATCGGCAGGGCGGCGTGGCGGACGGCGATGATCGAATATATTGATGGTGAATGTTTGATGTCCGTATGGGCAGGGAGTAAGTCATGAAAGGCAACACAACGTGGGGTCGAGGTGTTCTTGGAGTCATATTGACTTGTTTGCTGTGGGTCGGTTCAGCCGGTGCCGGGAGCATTATTGGTGTGACGCTGATGGATGCGGCTGATGGTGATGTCTTGCGTATTGAAGCAGACAAAATGGGAACACTTGAACATTTTGATCTTGATCATCCGGATCGCCTCTTGCTCAAAATCAAAAACACAGGCGTGAAACCCGATGTCCGGGATATCCATGCTGGCGGTGAGGGCGTGCAGGATGTAAAACTGGGTATGGATGGCAAGGATGCGGTCGTTGAAATCCGTTTAAGTGATCGCATTCCTTATCGCATCGAACAAAAGCTCAATGCTGTGCTGGTGCGTTTTACAGCTATTGATGCCAAAAGTGACTCTGGCGCCATGGTTTCCTCCATCCAGGTGGTTGATCGCGATGACATGACCGAACTGGTGCTGAGTGGCCAGCGTATGGATGCCAGCCATAATGTGTTCATGACGGCGGACAAAAAACAGTTGATTCTCGATTTATGGGGTGGGCATTCCGCATTGGCCAAGGAGTTTTATGAATATGCGGCACAGCGGATTCGTCATGTGGTGATTGGTCAGGCTGAGGACCGGCTGCGCATTATTGTGGCACTAGTGCCAGGCATGGTGATGCAGCAGCAGGTGGAAGCCCGTGATGATCAGATGGTGGTGCGCCTTGGTCGCGTCATGCATGCGGACCTGGCCGTACCACAGGTGATCGAAGGTGTGGATTTTGAACCGGCAGATGACGAAGCCCGTGTGGTGGTTCGTTCCAGTTCCGTCAACCCCGTGGTCAGTGTACACGAAGAAAATGATAACGTGATTGTCGATTTTCAGCATATGAAACTGGCGGAAGGACTGGAGCGTTCGCTGGATGTCAGTCAGTTTCCCGGTCCGATCGCGCAGCTGGACAGTTATCAGTTGAATGATCAGGTACGGGTGGTGGCCAGGCTACGTCACAAAGCCAGGTTTACCACCTTTCAGCAGGGCAATGTGTTCACTCTGCGCCTGGCACCGCTAACTGGCTCCACCAATATGACAAGTGGTGGCAGTGCGCCGATGAAGTATGCGGGTCAGAAAGTGACCTTTAACATGAAGGATATGGATTTGCGCAATGCGCTGACGTTGATTGCCGAAATGGCGAACCTGAATGTTATTATGTCCAACGATGTGAATGGTACGATTACCATGCGTCTGATTGATGTGCCGTGGGATCAGGCGCTGGATCTGATTTTGACGACCAAAGGCCTGGGCAAGGAACAGATGGGTAATGTGTTGCGTATTGCGCCGCTGAAGGCTCTGCAGGCCGAATATCAAAGCAAACTGGCTGCCCGGCAAGGCTCTGAGCAGCTCGAGCCTCTGGTGACTGAATTTATTACACTGAATTTTGCCAAGGCCTTAGATGTGGAGCGAATGTTGAAAACAGCTTCGAAAAAAGGAGGGGCAGGCACCGGCCAAAAAAATCAGGCTCCGGTTGATACGGGCGGGGGAGATACCTTGTTGTCATCGCGGGGCAGTGTGCTGGTAGATAAGCGCACCAACACCCTGATTGTCAAGGATACACGGGCAGTTATCAATAATATCAAACGCCTGCTGGCGAAAATTGACCAACCTGTACGGCAGGTGCTGATCGAAAGCCGGATTGTTGAGGCATCCAACAACTTTCAACGGGATCTTGGTATTCGCTGGGGTGGTTACGTCAATCAGACAACAGGTTTTAACTTTCCCGGTGTGGTTGCCATCGGAGCACCAGGCACAACGCAGGGTAATGCTGCCGCCTTTGCCGGTGGTGGCGGTGCTGCCGGTATGACGGCAGGCAATCTGGTGGATCTGGCTGCCGGCACTGGCCCTGGTACTGGTGGTGCGATTGGCCTGACACTGGGTTCGTTCAATGGCGCTGTGAACCTGAACCTGGAGCTTTCAGCCGCAGAGGCGGATAACAAGATCAAGATTGTATCCAGCCCCCGGGTGATCACCAGTAATATGAAACCGGCAACCATCACACAGGGTGTGCAGGTACCGATTACCACACCGGGGACGGCGAACAGTCCGGCTACCACCACCTTGCAGAGCGCGGCACTGACGTTGAATGTTACGCCTCAGATTACCTCGAATGACGGCATTATCATGGATGTATCGGTAACCAATGATTCCCCCGTGGTGTTCAATGGCTCAACAGGTATTAACACCAAACAAGTGAATACTTCGGTGTACATGCACTCCGGCGAAACAGTGGTGATTGGCGGTATTTACACGCAGAACAAGGTCAATAACAAAGCGAAAGTACCGTTTCTGGCCGAGCTTCCGGTGATTGGCTTGTTGTTCAAGAAAAAAGCAGTCACGGATAACCGCAACGAGTTGTTGATTTTCCTGACACCAAAAATACTGAAACCAGGCGTGGCACCGGGTACACTTTGAGTTAAGTAGTAATTTTACCTATGGAGTGCCGGGGGAGCTTGCGCATATTGCGTCCGGCTTGTGATATTTTGATATACTGGAGATTGGAATGGATATGTTGAATGCAGTGCGCTTATGGATGTTTGTGTTGGTGGCTACGGGTCTGCTCTCTGCCTGTGGCTCCGCGCCACAAGCGCCTGCGCCGGTGCCAGCACCGCCGACGGTGGCGACTGTGAATACCGTATTTGGCGCTGTGACGGGGTTACCAAATGGTCGGGCGCAAACGACAGTGACGGTTACTGGCCTTGATGCCTATAGTAATCCGGTGGCGAATCAACCAGTCTCCATTAGTATTACCGGCAATCAGGTTGTTGTTGGTGCGGTGACAACCCAAACCATTACCGGTGTGACCAATGCTCAAGGGGTATTTACGGCGATTCTGACCTATGTGGCGGTTGATGGGGTCACCGTTACAGCAACAGTGGGTGGCGTCGCAGGCACGACTGTTCCGGCTCCCAATCCGACGGTGAACAATATTATTATCAGCGCACCGGTAGCCTCCGGCTTGCCGGCAGATGGTACCTACAGTTACACCATCAATGCTCAGTTACTGGATGCCGGGAACAATCCGATTGCCAATGAAACCGTGGTATTCAGCGCTATTTCAGCTCAAAATGGGCTGGTGCAACTGTCTGCGCAGTCGGCGATCACAGGCGTTACAGGCGTTGCCAGCGTGACCGTCACCGACACCAGTGCCGTTGATGATCAGGTGACAGTATCAGTGAATGCAGGCACGGGTGCCACGGCGATCACGCGCACCGTGGTCGTATCATTTCTAGGCTCTGGTTCCGGCTCCAATACCGCGGTCAACGGCAATCGCCTCAGCCTTAGCTTGAATCCGGCCAGCGTTCCCGCTGATGGCGTAACAGGGGTTGCTGTCACGGTTCACGCTTTTGATACCTATACCAATACCAACGCCGTTGGCGTTCCCATTACCCTGAGGCAGAATGGTCGTGCCACCATCGCAGCAGCAACGGTGAATACCAATGCCGCAGGCAATGCCGTGTTTACGGTGACCGACAGGATTGCTGAAACCGTTATCCTGACGGCGGTGGATGGTCGGGGTTCCTCTACCGCCAGTTCACTGACCTTTACACCGTATGCCAGCGTGCTGACGGTGATACCGAGTAAAACCACCATGTTGAGCGATGGCAGGGATGTGGTAACCCTGAATATCACGGCATCCGGCCCGCAAGGTGTGGTACCAAATGAACAGATTCAATTGTCTTCCACTTCGGCAACTACGGTGTTGTCGTCACCGTTGGTGATCACAGGTGCCAACGGCAAGGCGACAGCCACGCTAACCGAGACGACTTCCGGCCATTTTCAAATCACAGCAAGAACGCGTAATGGCGGTCTGTTACCGGGGCAGGTAGTTGCCAAGATCACCGATTTGTACGCTGCGATTTCCACACCTCAGATTTTGCTGGATACCACCGCTGCGCCGTTTCTGGCGGATAATACAACTGCGGGACATCGGGTGATCGTTACAGTGAATAATGGCGCCGGCGTACCGCAGGCAACGCAGCCGATCACCTTTAGCTTCAGCACGGCAACCGCCTCATCCTCCGCTGTGGCGAGCAACCAGGCTGGTGGTAGCAGTCTTACACTGTATTCGGATGCTTATGGTCAGATTCAGTTGTTCGTTGCTGATAGCTACGCCGAAGCGACAACATTGACGGCGACAGCAGCAGATGGCACGGCAGCCACTGCTTCGCTGCAGTTTGTATCTGCGCTGGCCAATCGGATTGTTGTTTCTCCATCTGCAGGCTTTGTATCTCCGGGAACTCCGGTGACAGCGACGGCAACTGTTCTGGATGGCGCGGCCAGCTTGCTGCCCAACGCCTGGGTACAATTTGATGCCTATACGGCGGGAGGTACCCATATCGGTCCGACTTTTGCCTTAACCAATGGTAATGGTCAGGCGAGCAATACCTTTTCACTATCCACCCTGGGTATAACAGATATTTACGCCAGTTTGCCGTTAAATCCTGCGGCAGCCACATCTTTGGCTAGAACCAGTGTGCAGGTGGTGGTACCTACTCCCCAGATCATTATTGATACCACTGCTGCACCGTTTCTGGCCGATGGCGTGACAGCGGGGCATGCATTGCGCATCACTGTGAACGACGCCCAGGGTGGGGGAGCGGCAAACCAGCCGTTGCAGATCAGTATGAGCGGCTCGGCAGGGGCATCGTTGACCGCGACAAATCAGGCGGGGGTAGCTCGTTTGCAGGCCGTAACCGACGCCTATGGTGTGGTCGATCTGTATGTTTCCGACACTGTGGGTGAGAGTGTGTATGCGACAGTTACGGCTGCCGACGGTACAACCGTGACTTCCACTCCCTTCTGGTTTGTGGCCGCCAATGCCAGTAATGTGAACATCACAGTGGATAAACCCAATGCCAATCCATCGGGTGTAGATCCAATTACCGCTACTGCTGTGGTTACGGATGCCTATGGGGTGCCGGTGCAGAATGCCTGGGTGCGTTTTTGGACAACGGACCCGTATGCGATCAAGCTATCTTCAAGCACGGCACAAACAGCAGCCAATGGCCAGGCCAGCGTTGTGTTGACGTCGTTTACCACTATCCCTGCTGCGGATGTGTATGCAACACTGGATTTCAACGGTGGCGTGCAAAGCAAGGTGGCGATTTCGTTTATTGATGCTGTTGCCTCGGTACAGCTTAGTGCGTCCGTGACCCAGGCGCAGGCCGATGGCAGAACACAACTGGCGGTCAATGCCAAAGTGCTCAACGCGGCAGGCCAGCCGTTGGCTGGGCGCGTGGTGAATTTCTCTCATCAGTCAAATGCCCTGCTCTCAGCGTCAGCGGTAACGACCGATAGCTACGGTCTGGCAGTGGTTAACGTTTCCGATTTTTATGCCGAGACGGTTGATATTTATGCGACATCGGAAACCATTACCAGCACGCCTGCAGCCGTTGCCCTGACCTTTACACCGATGATTGGATCAGTTACACTGACAGCGTTACCCGTTAACGGTGCGGTGCCTGCGGATGGGCAAACCAGGGCAACGTTTGATGTGATCGTCAAGGATATGAATGGGAATCCGATCCCGAATGTTCAGGTGCTGTTTACGGATCGATACGCAACTGCAGCGCGTATTCTTACACCGCAGGCAACCACGGATGCAACGGGCCATGCCTGGACGGATGTGACAGACCTTCGTCCTGAACAGGTCACCATTCAGGCATCGGTAAGTAATGTTGTACGGACAGCGACGGTAAACTTTACCGCTACCCAATTTCAGTTTACCACTAGCAGTAACCAACCATTCTTAGCCGATGGTGTGCAGGATCATTACGTAACAGTGACAGCGCTGGATCAATATGCACAGCCAGTAGCAGGTCAGGTGTTCGCGGTGAGCAGCAGCAGTACGACGATGATTCCCTCACAAACGCAGATTGTGACGGGTGCCAACGGTCAGGCACAGGTATCTGTACTGGATGGTGTGGCGGAAACCGCCAACCTGACGTTTACCGCGACTGGCGGTACGCTGGCCTTCACTGTACCCGTCCAGTTTGTGGCGGCCAATGCCGCCAATATGACGATAACGGTGACGCCCAGCGGTGTGGTGAATCCCGACGGTGTCGCCGCAGCTAACCTGACCATTCAGGTGACCGATCAGAATGGTGCGGCAGTTGCCAATGCCTGGGTGAATCTTGACGCTTACAGTGGTGGCGTGACGGATGTGTGGGCAAGACTTGGCGCTTCCCGGTTGTTAACCAATAATGCCGGTGTTGCGAGTACCACCTTGACGCGTACGCAAGCGGGTACGACGACGGTGATAGCTCGTATGCCGCTGAATCCTGCTGTGGGAAACCAGACAGCCAATGTGCAGTTCGACGCCCCGGTGGCGGCGGTATTGTTGATCCCTGATGTAACGCAAGCGCGTGCAGATGGCTATACAGCGGTGAACCTGAAAGCACGGGTGTTGGATGCTGCGGGCAATCCGTTGGCTGGTCGTAGCGTCAGCTTTTCACATGCTTCCTCAGCAACCATCAGTGCGGCTGCACTAACAGACGTCTATGGCGAAACGATAGTCACAGTAAGCGACCGTGTTGCTGAGAATGTGTCGGTAACAGCCAGTTCGGAAGGCGTTACCTCCGTTGCTTCGGTACTGACATTCACGCCACTGGTCAGCACGATGACGATGAATATTCTACCTGCCGGTGGCGCAGTGCCTGCTGATGGTAATAGTCCTGCCACCATTGTAGTGACGTTGAAGGATGCCTATGGTGCGCCGGTAAGCGGTACGACAGTACAGTTCTTTGATGATAGTTACAGTTCTGCTCAGTTAAGTGCAGCAACGGCGATCAGTGATGCCACAGGTACGGCGACTATTACGGTGAAAGATGTGACAGCGGAAATGGTCAGCATTCGTGCCGTGGCCGATGGCATAACGAAAACGGGTGTTGTCAACTTCACTCTGACCAATCTTCAGTTTGTGGTTGGTGGGCAGATGCCATTCCTGGCTGACGGCGTGCAGGATCATTATGTGACGGTGACGGTGACAGATAACCTCGGTAATCCGGCTGCCAATCAGGTATTCACGATCAGTACGGCCTCTGCCACCATGATTCCTTCCCAAACGCAGATTACCACCGATGTCAACGGTTTTGCCCAGGTGTCGGTAGCAGATTCGGTGGCAGAAACCGCCAACCTGACGTTTACCGCGCCTGGCGGCGCGCTGGCCTTTACCGTGCCCATTCAGTTTGTGGCAGCTGATCCGGCAACGCTGAATATCAGCGTGACGCCAACTTCAGGTTTGACCCCGGACGGGCTGACACCCGCTACTATCACAGCATATGTGAAGGATGCCTATGGCGCGGCGGTGGCCAATGCCTGGGTACAGTTTGATATCTACACTGGAACAGGGGTGCTGGCAGCACGTAGGCTACAATCCAATGCCAATGGTGTTGTCAGTACTACGATCACCAGTACAACCGCCAATACTGTCATTGTAAGAGCGAGTACGCCGTTGAATGCAGGTGTTGTGCCGGTGCTTTCCGCTCCGGTGACTTTTGAAGTGCCAGTAGCTTCCGTGCTGTTGACGGCAGATCAGACCAGTATTGATGCCTATGGCAGTCAGGCTTTCGCAACATTGACGGCGACGGCACTGGATGCAATGGGTCAACCCATTGCTGGGCGGACAACCACACTTGCCGTGACTTCCGGCACGGCGACGCTGGGAACACCAACGGGAACAACGTCTGCCACAGGTCAGTTTGGCAGTGTCCTGTTCAGCACCACACCGGGCGCAGTGCAGGTAACGGCAACAGTGGGTGGTGTGACCTCCGCCCCTGTAACGGTGAACTTCCTTCCCGTGATCAGCAGTATGACGATGACGGTGAATCCGGCGACGAAATCGGTGGTGGCCGATGGCGTAAGCGCTGCAACGCTGACGGTGGTGGTCAAGGATGCCTATGGCGTGCCAATCCAGGGGCAGCAGGTACGCTTTTTTGATGATTCTTTCTCCTCGGCGTTGCTCAGTGGCAACACCGTGGTGACGGGACTGAATGGTTCTGCTGTCATTACGGTGAGTGATGCTTATGCTGAGGCGGTGAATCTTCGTGCGGTGGCGGGGTACAATCCAGTCTCCTGGAAGCAGCTGAGTGATACGGTGCAGTTTGTGAATTCGACATTGCAGGTTGTGGTCAGCGGCGCACAACCTTTCCTTGCTGATGGTAATAATCACCTTCTGAATGTTCAGGTGAACGATCAAAATGGCGCGCCTGTGACGACACCTCAGGTGTTTGCACTTAGTTCGTCCACGACGACGATGATACCTTCTGCGCTTCAGGTGACGACAAACGCGCTTGGTCAGGCAACGGTGAGCGTGCAGGATGGTGTAGCTGAAACAGCGACGTTAACATTGACGCACAGCGCTACCGGGTTGGTGTTCAGCGTGCCCGTGACGTTTATTTCTGCTGATGCTTATGCCATGCAGGTCAGTGTGACGCCAACAACAGGCGTATTGCCAGATGGTGTCAGTGTAGCGACGGCTACAGTGGTGGTGACTGATGTATATGGCGCGGTCGTGCCTAATGCGCTGGTACAGTTTGATGTGAAAGACAGTTATGGCAATGTTGATCGGTATGCCACGCTCTCGGCAGCTCAGGTGATGACATCGGCCACCGGCCGGGCAACAGCGACAGTGAGTCGTACTCAGAGCGGTACGACAATTTTGAATGTCAGCCTGCCACAAACACAGGTGGCAGCGCAAGCTGTTGGTATTAACTTTGCCGGGCAAACGGCGCAAATACCTGCGAAAATCACACTGACGTCTTCAGCCTATACATTGAAGTCCGATGGTTCCGATAGCGTTACCCTGACAGCAACGGTGAAAGATGCGGTGAACGTCGGGGTCAGCGGGGCAACAGTGACCTTCACGCCGACCTCGACCGGGGATGCCGGGGTGCTCAGTGCCAATACGGCGGTAACGGATGCCTACGGTTCGGCCAGAGTAACGTTAAGCGCAGGCACGTTTGATCGCAGTAATCGCACCATCAATGTGACGGCAACAGTAGGGACGCTGGCGCCGACGCCTGTGGTGCCGATTGTGGTGTCCGGTTCGACCGTGGCGCTAAGTAGCAGCAGAAGCTCGCTGATTGCTGGCGATCCGGCTTCGGTGGCGACCTTGACGGTAAGCGTTACTGACGCTGGCGGCAACCCCGTACCCAATATCTCGTTGGGGGGGCAGGTGGCCGTACCGGCCAATGCGCGTCTGGATGTATATGCTTCCGGGCAGTTTATTACCAGTTTGAGCAATGCGTTTACGACGTGGTCTGATCCTTACACGACAACGAATGTAGCAGGTCAGGTGGTTTACGATATATACGCGGTAAGTGGTACGCCGGGAAGCACGGTACCGCTGACAGTATCAGCATTGGGTGCAAGCAGTGTGGCGAATTTCACCATTAGTTCAGCAATGGATCAGTTTGCCTTTGTCAGTCCTTATCGCACGCCTGTTCCCAGTATATCGTTGAATGGTTCGCAACGCTTTACGGTGCAGGTGGCGTCACAAATGATCCAGACAGCGCAGGCCCTGTTTGCTGCTGGTCAGAAGGCTGATCCTTACGCCCGTGTGAAGTTCTCCTCTTCATCAGGTTCATGGGGAGCGTTGAATGCTGATCCCTACATTATCGTGGCCTTATCTCCAACACCGGTATCACCGTATGGTAATACGGTGTCGGCGGATTTTTATAGTAATTTGCCAGGAATTGTGACGATTCAGGCGGATGAGTATATTGACGCAACTACGCCGTCACCGAATCATTTGCAGGATAGCATGCAGCTTCAGGTGAATGCAACCACGCCGTCTGTGGTGCGGCTAACCTCATCGACGACGGTAGTGGCACCATCGCTGGGAGGGCAGCAGCAGCAGGCGACGATCACGGCAACGGTGACGGATGCCAATAACTTTGCTGTTGCCAATGTACCGGTGACGTTTGATATTTATGCAGGACCTGGTGGAGGTGAATTCGTCTCGCCGGTAACCGTATTTACCGACTCGGGTGGTCAGGCTCAGACGACGTTCACTTCCGGTGCTTTATCTTCGGCGCAAAACGGTGTGGTGATTCAAGGTAGTGTGTTTGTCAACGGCCAGACGCTGACGGGGCAAACGGCATTGACCATTGGTGCCAGCGCCGTGTCGGTATCGTTGGGAACATCGACGACAATTGCCAGCTCACCGGATGGTACCAGTTATGTATTGCCGATGTCGGTGTTAGTGACTGATGCCAATGGCCTGGCTGTTCCGGGGGCTGTCGTGAGCTTGCATGTACGTCCGGTATATTTCGCCTATGGGCACCGGGCACCGGTTTCCAGCTGGTATTTTACCACTGGCAGTGTGGCCTACTGGCCTGGTTGGTTGATGGATAATAGTTGGGGAACCGTTCCAATCGGCGGCGATACAGCAGCCTACGCGGCTTTTGGTTTTGCAGCCGAAGATCGCAATAAGAACCAGATTCTGGATGTGGTGACGCAGGGTGCACCGGAAGATGGTTACACCGCAGTGGTTAACTTTACCAGCTCGTCTTCTAGCGAAATCACCGATCAATACACGAACTATATCTACACAGACTATGGTTCGATCTGGGGTGTGGGCGTTAATAATTACGCGCAAATTGATGCTTATGTATTTACCAATCAGGAATACCGTAGTGATCCGCTGACTGGGGTGCTTCAGTTGTTCAACTCCAACGCCGGCTATATGACAACGCGGGCGGATGGCACGCCAAATTGCCAACCGAATATCGGTGGTAATCCGACGAATTGGTATTGTGCCAGTATGGCGGATGGTGCGCTAACGCCAGCTCAAGCATCGGCGGGCTCATTGCCACAGAGTGTTGTTACCGATGCATCGGGATTGGGAAGTTTTAATCTGACCTACCAGAAACAGTATGCTGGCTGGGTTGTTGTGGAGGTGACGGCAACGATCCAGAATACGGCAGGTACAGAAAGTGTGGGGACAACCCGTTTTGTTTTGAGTGAATCGCTACCGGATAGAGCCACTTTGTTGGCGGCGTACCCCCGTTCTCCCTTCGGTGATCGCCCGTAGCGAGCATATGGGTAAGCAAGACAGGAGCAGAAAATGAATATTGGTGACAGCGCACCGGATCTGGTGCGGGAAGTGTGGCCGGAAGGCCGGCTGAATCTGACGGAGTTGCGCGGAAGCTGGGTGGTGCTGTATTTTTACCCGCGTGATCATACGCCGGGTTGCACCACTGAATCCTGTGCTTTTCGTGATGAAGTCAGCGCAGGCTTGCCGGAGGGTGTGAAGGTGGTGGGTGTCAGCCGGGACTCGCTGGCTTCGCATCAGCGTTTCGCGGAGAAGCAGGGGCTGAATTTTCCGCTGATCAGCGATGCTGACGAGCAGCTTTGCACGGCCTTTGATGTGATCAAGATGAAGAATATGTACGGCAAGCAAGTGCGTGGCATTGAGCGTTCGACCTTCATCATCGACCCTGAAGGCGTGGTGCGCCACATCTGGCGCAAGGTGCGCGTCAAAGGCCATGTAGAAGCCGTCATGGAAAAACTACAGGAACTGATCGCAAATCATCAAAAATGACGCATAAGTCTTATAAGTCCTGTAAGTCCCATCGCTCCTGTACACTCTACACCCTCCCATGCTCCACCGCATCCTGCTCGGCGTAAGCGGCGGCATTGCCGCCTACAAGGCGGCGGAACTTACCCGCTTGCTGGTCCGGCGAGGCATGGATGTACAGGTGGTGATGAGCAAGGCGGCGCAACAGTTTGTTGCGCCGCTGACGTTTGAGG
>WFOJ01000168.1 GCA_015488125.1 Mariprofundaceae bacterium | reverse complement strand
TGCGCACATTGCGCCGAAGCGCAGGGCGGCGGTTTCATCGCCCGTTGCTCCAGCGTTTTGAGTAAATCATTTGAGGGGAAATCGCCTGCTGTCACCGGCGGCGCTGACCATGGCAACAGCAAGAGCAGGCCTGCCAGTGGTAGCCAGGGTAGGGGCCAATGGCGAGCAATGGCAGCGGAAAGACCGGCCAGTCGTGCCGTCAACAGCACGAGCAACATCACCACCAGGACTTTAAGCAGCGATACCAGCCATGGCGGCAGCAGCCACACACGCAGTTGTTGCGTAGCATCGACAGGCCCGTGCCATTGCAGGCGGATGGCCGACCACTGCCAGGATGGCAGACCATGACCTGTTTGCACCTGTTTTTCCTGATATGGAGCGGCAGCTTCAGGCATGAGACTGGCGTCAGCCTGCATCGGTTGTTCGGCTCCCTGGCGCAGCATTTTGCGAACTTCGTAACGTTTGACGGTTGGCACCGCAGCCTGTGGTGGCATGGCATCGCTAAGTTCGGTTTCAGGCGCTGGCGCACCGGCATCGGCGTCGCTGTATTGCACAGGTAATGGCTGTTCCAGTTGCGGATACATTGCCGTGCGCAACAGATTGATGACAAACGGCACCGCGATGATCAGCAAGGCAATCAGGCTGACATGGCGCAGATAGTTCAGCCCTTGTTGCAGCTTTCCTGCTGGCGCAACGCGCAACAGGGCGACACAGGCAATCAGCCATAACCATATCCAGCGCGGCGCTTCCGGCTCATGCCAAAGCAGGCTCAGGCACAACAGGGTCAGAGTGCCCCATGGCAGGCCATACAGACGATACATGGCCACCGTGGCAATCAGTACCAGAAACAAATCAAGCAGCGTCCAGCGTTCCAGCCAACTACCTCGTCCGGTGCTGTCAGCGCCGCTTGCTGCCAGTAAACGCCAGCCCGGTGGTAAATGCAGCGTCATCGCCACGTCGTTCATATGCGCCCGCCAGCCTGTTGCAGGTAGCAAACCGCGCTGGCCTTCAAAACGTCCCTCGGCTTCAATATGCAGGCTACCACGGCGCAGCTCCACACCGCTTCCCTGCCCATCAGCGTTGCGGGTAATTAACTGATTGCGGCCATCAATCGCCACCCGCCCCAGTTGCAATGCAGGCAGGGCATCGAGTCGCCAGTCGGCGTGCATGTCACCATCAATACGATCGCGGAACGCATAGCCCTGACCATCGAAATCCAGCCACCAGTCGGCTTGAAGCTGCAGGTGGTTCGCGGTTGGCTGTGGATCGCCGCGTCGTTTTTCGATCAGGCGCATGACACTGCCTGGACGCAGGCGGTAGGCTGGCAAGTCATGCCATTGCGCAGGCAGTGAGGTTTGTGACGGATCAACGGCTGCCACGCCTTCGATTTCTACCAGCCGCAAGGCAGGGCGGGCATCCCAGCTCCATAGTTCTTCTTTCACCAGTCCTGTATCGACATAGGAGAGCTGCTTCACCGGGCCGGGCAAACGGACAACAAGATCAAGCGTCCACTGGCCGGGGCGTAGTTGCAGTCGCAGGCGGCCATCCTGCTCCAGTCGCGCAGGCAAGGGGCTGTTCAGTCGCAGGGGAATGGCCTGTGCGGAGAAAAGCCGAGGCAACACGGCTTCTCTTGCCTGCCCGGTTACCCGTAATTGCAGGCGGATCAGTATTTGCATGGGAATATCATCGCTGATCCGACGATAAATGGTCGCCTGCATCTGTTCCCTGCTGCTGGCAGGCGCAGCCATGGCGGCCTCATTCAGCCACAAACGTCCGTCTTTTTCGATATGCGGCACGCTGACGGGCTGACCATCCAGTTGCAGGGTCAGCAGCGCCGTTGTAGCCGGTAGCCAGATGGCATTGGGACGTTGCAACCAGTGAAAACTGCCCTGAAGTTGGTGCCTGCCAGCGGTCAGATACAAGAAAGGCCGTTGCTGCCTGTCGATGACCACCGCTGCCTTGCCATCCACGGTCACATCCTGCGGCCAGCTTCCCTTGTTGCCGGGCAGGGCAATCCACGAAGGCCCCTGCACCTGCCAGCGCTGACGAAAGCTGCAACCATCTGCCGTTACCGTTAGTGCCAACACCCCCGGCCAGGCGCAAAAACGCTGTTTATGCTGGCGATAATGCATGGCGCAGGCTGCATCTTCATGGGGTTTCATCACCCAGGCCTGCCAGGGCTGCAAATCAGCAGGTGTAGCGGCGATGGCCGTCGATGCCGGTGCCAGCAGTAAAAAGAAAAAGCAGATGAGCAGCATGGCACAACTATGAAAGCACACAGCGGAAAAGAAAAGGGGCCACCGCATGGGGGAGCCGGACGATGCGGGTTTATTGTACCTTCAGGCCGCTGTAGGCAAAGACGTGGCCAGGTTCCGAATTCAGCAACTGCATCCACGAACCCAGCGTCTGTGTTAACGGCAGGCGTTGCGGCCCAAGCCAGGTAAACAACGATGGAACGGCGGATGCTGACCAGAGTCGCGCTTCGCCAAAAAGACTGTCCATCACAAGTGATGGCCAGTCTTTTGGTGGCCTCAGATCGTAACTCTGATAATCGTTTTCGATATGCGCCAGGCGGGCGGCAGCTTCGACAGCTTGTGGCAGATCGCCAAGGTAATCCACCAGACCGATGCGCAAGGCATCCACACCGCTCCATACGCGACCCTGCGCGATCTCGTTGACCTGCGCCTCGGGAATATCACGCCCTGTGGCTACCACATGCAAAAACTGGCGGTAGATGTGCTCCACATTCATTTGTACCACGGCCTGCAATTCTGCCGACAACGGTCGGTCGAGGCGGATGCCTTCGGCGCTGCGCGTGGTGCCAAGGCCATCGGAGTGAATGCCCAGTTTGTCCAGTGCCCGTGTCAGGTTGGGCAGTGCGCCAAAGACACCGATCGAGCCTGTCAGCGTTGATGGCTGTGCCCATATCTCATCTGCACCGGCAGCAATCCAGTAACCACC
>WFOJ01000167.1 GCA_015488125.1 Mariprofundaceae bacterium | reverse complement strand
GCCAACAGGGTAACGAACGCTTGCTGGTGTACGTCTGCCCTGATGTGCGCAGCTATCGTCAGTTAAGTGAAGAAGTCAGTTTTTTCATGCAGCACCGGCGGCAGCAACTCTGGCTGTTTCCTGCCTGGGAGATTCTGCCTTATGATCGGGTATCGCCGCACCGTAGCATTGTCGGTCAGCGTTTTGCCACCTTGTCGCGGCTGCTGCGCACGCCGTCGCCATCGGGCGTGCTGATCACTTCACTGGCGGCCTGGCTGCAACGCATTGCGCCACCATCCACTGTGGCCAGACACGTCTGGCAATTAAAGGTAGGGGATGTGCTCGACCCTGTGCGTCTGCGTGAGCAACTGGCTGAGGCGGGCATGCTGGCTACCGAGCGTGTGTTGAGCGAAGGCGAATATGCCATGCGTGGCAGCGTCTTTGATGTCTGGCCAGCCAACGAGCCGATGCCGCTGCGACTGGATCTGTTTGGAGATGAGATTGAAAGTATCCAGCGTTTTGACCCGGAAAGTCAGCGCAGCACCGAATCACTCAAATCCTTCACCAGCGCTCCGGCGCGGGAAATGATACTGGATGCTGAAGTCAGAGAGCGTTTTGCCACGGCTTTTCTCAGTCGTTTTCCGCAGCATCGCCAGCATCCCATGCTGAAAAGCGTGCGTGAAGGCCGCCCCTTTCCCGGTATGGAAGCCCTGCTGCCGCTGGCTTATGAACATACAGCGCGGTTGCAGGATTATTTGCCTGATGATTATCAGCTATGCAGTAATGCCGATCTGGCTGAACAGCAACAGCAATTTGCCAGCCATGTCCGGCAACAGTTTGAAATGCAACGGTCGCTTTCCGATGTTGCCATCAGCCCGCAGGAGCTATTTGCTATCGAAACGCCGGTCAGCGCCTGTTCGCTGCCACTGCGCGCTGAGGCGCCACCATCCAAAGCGGCTTTCGATCACCAGCATCATGCCTTGCAGCGACTGCTGGCGGAACTGGATACCCGCCTGGCCGAAGGCTGGCGCATCCTGCTGGTCGCTCATGGCATGGGTCAGCGCGATCACATGCTCGAAGTCATGCGCCCGCTGCAAGACAAGATTCCCTGCTGCCAGGGGCTGCATGACTGGCCGGAGAACAGCCCCATGGCTGCCTGCATCGGTTTTTTGCAGGCGGGCATGGCCGATGCACAGGCAAAACTGCTGATCCTGACCGGCAATGAGTTGCTGGGGCAACGCCTGCGCCGCCCGCATCGTCGTCACACCTTGCCGCGCAGCGATGCCTTTAATTCACTGGCGGAAATGAAACAGGGCGATCCGGTGGTGCATGAGGATCATGGCATCGGCCTGTTTCAGGGCCTGGAAAGCCGCGACGATGGCGAAGATGCCTATGATGTCATCCGCGTCGAATACGCTGATGGCGCGCAGGTGTTTGTGCCTGTGGAAAACCTTGACCGCCTGCACCGTTACACCGGCGAACAAGTGCCGAAGCTGGACAAGCTCGGCAGTGAAAAATGGAAGCGTACGCGCCAGCGCGCCAAACGCGACTTGCTGGACATGGCCCATGAACTGATTGCCATCGAAGCTGCCCGCGCCCGCGTGCAGCGTCCGGCTTATGCCTTGCAGGGACAGTTGCTGAGCGATTACGAAGAATTCAGCGCCAGATTTCCGTTTGAAGAAACCGATGACCAGATGGCGGCCATTCAGGCCGTGGAAAAAGACCTGACGACACCGGGTGCCATGGATCGCGTGATTTGCGGCGATGTCGGCTTTGGCAAAACAGAAGTCGCCATGCGCGCCGCTTTTATTGTTGCCGCTGCTGGCAAACAGGTGGCTGTACTGGCTCCGACCACCGTGCTGGCCACCCAGCACGCCAAAAATTTTGGCGATCGCTTTGCCGGTTGCGGCTTTCGTATTGAGCTGCTGTGTCGCCTGCAAGGACAAAAAGACAGCAAGCGTATTTGCCGCGAACTCGAAGGCGGTGTGATCCGCATCATCATCGGCACCCACCGCCTGCTCGGCGAAAACATCCGCTTTGCTGATCTCGGTCTGGTCATTGTTGACGAAGAACAACGCTTTGGCGTGCGCCACAAGCAACAGCTCAAACAATTGCAGGCGGGTGTGGATTTGCTGACGTTGAGCGCCACGCCCATCCCGCGCACCTTGCACCAGACATTGGCCGGGCTGCGTACCATCTCCACCATTACCACACCACCGGCAGAGCGCGAGGCGATTCGCACCATTGTTCAACCCTACAGCCGAACACAGGCGCTGGAGGCCATTCGCCGTGAACTTTATCGTGGTGGCCAGGTTTATTACCTGCACAACCACGTCAAAAGCATTGAACGCATTGCCGAACAATTGCGCGAATCCCTGCCGGAGGCAGATATTGGCATTGCCCACGGTCAGATGGGCGCGGCCAGACTCGATCAACAAATGATGGCTTTTTATGAAGGACGGCTGAACATTCTGCTATGCACCACCATTGTTGAATCCGGCCTGGACGTACCCAATGCCAACACGCTGATTGTTGAGCGCGCCGATCTGCTGGGGTTGGCGCAGTTGCACCAGATTCGTGGCCGTGTCGGACGCAGTCATCGTCAGGCCTATGCGTATTTGTTTACCCCTGATCCGCGTGCCATGACGGCTGATGCCCGCCAGCGTTTGCAGGCCATTGCCGAACATACAGAGCTGGGCGCGGGCTTTTTACTGGCCCGGCAGGATATGGAGATTCGCGGTGCAGGCAATCTGCTGGGACGTGAGCAAAGTGGCCGCATGGACGAAATCGGCCTCGATCTTTACTTGGATATGCTTAACGAAGCCATCGCCGAAGCACGCGGTGAGCGCCTCGAGCCGGAACAGGAATGTGCTATGCATATTGGCCTTCATGCCGTGCTGCCCGCTGAGTATGTGCCGCAGCCCGGCGAGCGTCTGGCGCTTTATCGTCGTATTGCCCGTGCCCGTGATGATGCCGCCCTGCGCCTGTTATTCGAAGAAATCAGCGATCGCTTTGGCCGCATGCCGGAGGTGGTACGGCGCACCCTGGAACTGTCGCGTCTGCGCTGGCGTGCCCGGCAACTGCGCCTGCTCTCCATCCGCGCTGGCGCACAGGGCTGGATCATCGCCTTTAGCGAACAATCCCCCATCGACCCCATGGCCCTGATGCAGCGCGTGCAGCAGCAGCCACAATATTTCCGCATGACACCGGATGGTCACCTGACCCTGCTGCAACAAGCCACCGATCCCCTCGAACGCATGCGTCAGACATGCAACTTTTTCGATGAATTGCTGATGGCCTGACACGCGTATCATTTGCCAAGGCGTGCCTCACACCTGACATATTCGCAAGTATAATTACTCCGAAGATGAGCAAAGAAGAAAGAGTACGATATGAGGAGAAGGCCACCATGCAATTATTGCCAATGTTGCAAACAATTAACCAGAAGGAGGAGGTGTCCGGTGAGTATATCGTTACCTTATTGCGGGCCGCAGATACCTGGAAACAGCTACCGTCGTTCACCAATGTTCATGCGCTGGGTCAACACGCGCTGTTTCAGTCTCATGATCCCTTCAATCGAATCGCTGATCATCTGGTCATCTTTGACACGATCAGCCATCGTATAGTAGCTTCCACCAGGATTATTGCCTGGGATCGTGTCGCGCCGCTGCAACCATTGGGAGCATTTAGCTGCCAACAATCGTTTGACATTTCTGGCTTGCGCGAGTATCTTCCTCAGACCATGGAGATTAGCCGTACATTCATCGCCAGAGAGCACCGCAACACGGCAGTCATTCTTCGCTTATGGTCAGGTATTCTTGGTTTAATGCAAGACTACCAGGCCAAATACCTGATGGGCGTACTTGCATTAACCAGCAAACGAATTGGAGATATCCAGATGTTGATGCGCAGGGCGATAGAATCGATGGCATTAAACATATCGAAAAAACCGGTGAGAGCACGCAATCCCCTGCCGGATGACTTTTTCGCTGGCTGTCGTGACGTCCTTCGTTACAGTTTTTCATTACGCAGTCAGCTGGAGACCATGCAGGCCCGCATTGCCTATGAGCCTCATGTGAATAATCACGACAGAACAATCGATTTTTTAGTTTGGGTAGATCATCAGGCTTTGACACATCAGTCTAGGAGTCTGTCGGACTTTGGCAATCGTCACGAGAAATAGCGGGATTGAGTCAAATTTTCGATCTGTTTGCGGCGAATAGCAGTGCTATTTAACAAAAACAGGGCGAAAATTTGGCCAATATCCGCTTTTTCGTAGTAGATTTGCCAAAGTTCGACAGACTCCTAGTGTTTGTAACAACTTGATTTAGAAAGCTTATATTAAAAATAGCATCGGGAGGGTTGCAATACCTTCGCCAAAATCCCCTCTTTCAGGCGCTGTTGATGCTAATTTTTGCCGATCAAAACGGGGTCTGACCTAACTAACTGGTTGATTTTATAGGGATAGAAGGCCAAAAACAGCCCTTTTTTGGCCTTAAAGTGCCCATTTTGGGAGTAAAATAGCAGGGCTAAGGAGGATTTGATGCCAAGAGCGAAGCGATATCATCTTCCTGGCCATGTCTGGCATATCACTCATCGGTGCCACAAGGGCGAATTCCTGTTTAAGTTTGCCAGGGATCGGCAGTATAAAGG
>WFOJ01000166.1 GCA_015488125.1 Mariprofundaceae bacterium | reverse complement strand
TGTTGGCGGCGAATAGCAGCGCTATTTAACAAAAACAGGGCGAAGATTTGGCCAATATCCGCTTTTTCGTAGTAGATTGATCAAAGTCCGACAGACTCCTAGGAGTCTGTCGGACTCTGGCAATCGTCGCGAGAAATAGCGGGATTGAGTCAAATATACGACCTGTTTGCGGCGAATAGCAGCGCTATTTAACAAAAACAGGGCGAAGATTTGGCCAATATGCGCTTTTTCGTAGTAGATTGATCAAAGTCCGACAGACTCCTAGCGTCAGATCTCGACGGTCAGTGCGCCATCAGCAGGCGGTACACCCGATCTCGGTCGATTCCCAGATGTCTGGCGATGGCGCGGGCTTTGGCTGATGGTCGCAAGGTAGCGTAGGCCGGGGTTGCAGCCAGCTGCAGGATGGCGTCGTCATCGGCGGTTCCGCTTGCCTGCTGACGGTCGATGATCAACACCATTTCCCCGCGTGGCGGGTGGCTGGCAAAGTGTTGTAGCAATTGCGCGGCAGTGCCATGCAGAAATTCTTCATGTAGTTTGGTCAGTTCGCGGGCTATGCATAGCGGGCGTTCGCCGGTGACGGGCATCAGGGACTGAAGGGTTTTGATAATGCGTTTGGGCGATTCGAGAAAGACGGTGGTGTGAGGGCTTGTTGCCAGCCATTGCAGGGCCTGCCTGCGGGCGCTGCCCCGACGCGGGAAAAAGCCCATATAGGAGAAGTGATCGCAACTAAAGCCAGCGGCGGAGAGGGCGGCGATCGGGCTGCTGGCGCCGGGAATAGGGGTGATGCGGTAGCCTTTGTGGCGCAGGCTATGCACCAGCTGGTAACCGGGGTCGTTGATCAACGGCGTGCCGGCGTCGCTGATCAGCGCTACATCCTGTCCGCTGGCAAGCGCTTGCTCGATGCGCGAGGCAGCCTGTTGTTCATTGTGTTCGTGGCAGGCGAGCATGGGCGTTTCAATGCCGTAATATTGCAACAGCCGAGCGCTGGTGCGGGTGTCTTCAGCGGCAATCAGGGCGACATGTTTCAGCGTTTCAACGGCGCGGAAGGTCATATCCTGGAGGTTGCCAATGGGCGTGGCGACAACGAAAAGTTGGCCTGTAGCGATTTTCGCTCTAGTCTGCGTATCCATGAGACAACGCTATGTGACACCTTACCGTTATGCAACGCCTTGCTGCCGCTGGCGTTTACTGTTCTTTTTCCTTTCCATATTGCTGCTGGCCGGATGCCAGACCACAGTGGTGCCACCTGCGGCAGAGCCTGCGTCCGCCAAACCCGCGATTGATGCCTATGGACAGCCACAAGGTTTGCAGCCGACAGTGGTGGATGTGGCACGCACGCCGCCGCCCATTCAAACAGTGCCGTCAGCCGCCTCGGCCTGGCCAGTCTATCACTGGTCGCAATACGGCAGAAAGCCGGTGCAGATCGGTGTGATTTTGCCCTTGCACGGGCGCTATGCCCGCTATGGCCGAACCTTGCTAAATGGTATTCGTCTGGCTGTGAACGGGCCGGACTGGCGGCCTGTGGTCAAACTGACCGTGATGGATGCCGCAGATGGCGGCCCGGTGGCGGTTCGTGCCTATGAGCAACTGGCACGGCAGGGGGTTGACTGGGTGTTAGGCCCTCTGCTGAAGAAAAATGTGGAAGCGATTATTCCGCATTTGCGTGAGGATTTGCCGGTGATCAGCCTGAGCAAGCACAGTGAGCTAGCGCAGCGGCATCCGGCCTTGTTTGTGCATAGTATTGCTCGTGGCATTCAGGCTGCTTTTATGGCGCGTGAGGCGATGCGCGCGGGCATGCATCGGGTGGCGGTGGTTTCCTCATTGCAGGCTTCGGCTCGCCTGGAGGCAGAGGCTTTCAGCCAGGCCTTTACGGCGCTTGGCGGTGAAGTGGCTGGTTCGCTGGCGCTGGATCGTCGGCAGGTGAATTATGTGAATCGTCTGCGAACGTTTCGCGCTGTGATCGACGATGATGTCGTTTTGCGGGATCTGGATCTGGGCTTGCGCGTGTTTTCACCGCTGAGGCAACTGGATGTGCGTATCCCGCCGGGTGTTGATGGTTTTTACATGGCGATGCCAGGGGCAATGGTGGCCAAACTGGCCGGTCAACTGGCCTATGTTGACTTGCGCAAAGTGCCGATGTTGGGCAGCAATCGCTGGCAGGATGGGCATTTGCTTGACGATAGTGGGCGCTATTTAAGCAGAGCGCGTTTTTGTCAGCCTGTGCAGCCAGACAGCGCCGGGCCGATGGTGACGCAGTACCGTGAAACATGGGGCGGTGGCCAGCCTGATGCCTTGTTTGCGCTGGGCTACGATACGGCGCATATTGCGCTGTTGCTGGGAAGCAGGCTGGGATTGCACGGGCAGCGGGCGGTACAGGCCTTGCATGAACAAACAGGATTTCCGGCAGAAAGTGGCCGGGTGCGTTTTAATGCGCAGGGCGTTGGCGAAAAGGAATTTGATGTGTTTGCCCTGAAAGACAGGCATGTGGTGCTGGTCAAACGGCACGGTTGATGGGTCGAACGCTTGGTTTGTTTGGCGGCAGTTTTGATCCACCACACCGGGGGCATCGGGCGCTGGTGGAAACGGCCAGGGATGTACTGGGGCTCGATGAAATATGGGTGATTCCCGCTGGAAAACCGGTGCATCGGACGTTGACGCGGGGGATTGATGCGCACCGTCGCCTGCGTTGGGTGCAGGCCCTGTTGGCTGATGTGCCGGGCGTTTGTGTGCAGGACTGGGAAATCAGGGCTGCTTATCCGGTGCCTACCATTGATACGCTTCGGCGTGTGCAGTCCCTGATGCCGACAACAGTTCCGGTATTATTGATGGGAATGGATGCCTGGGCGGCGATGGCGAGCTGGCAGGCATACCCGCAGCACCGCGCATTGTGTAATGTTGCGGTTTTTTTTCGTCAGGGCATCGTACCGGTGACATTAGCCGACTGGCAGTATGTGTCATTGGCTGCATGGCCGCGTGTGACGACGGCAGGGCATGTGGTGCTGGTGGAGCGGACCTTGCCGGATGTGTCGGCAACAATGTTGCGTCGTAAATTGCGACAGGGTGACAGAAGTTTTGCACAAGATGTGGCTGCGGATTACGCAGATGAATTGCGCGTTTATTATGCCGGAGAAGATACATGAGTGAAAGTGCCGTGAAGGCCTTAAGCGAGGCGGTGGTTGCTGCCCTGGAAGATAAAAAGGCTTTGGATATATTGCAATTAGAGGTGCAGGGGCGCTGTGCCTATGCTGATTGCTTTATTATTGCCAGTGGCCGTACAGGGCGGCAGCTGGCATCGCTGGCTGAGGCGGTGACGCAGGTGGCGCATGCCAGAGGGCTGAATGCGCCTGTTGAAGGACGCGAAGCCATGGAATGGCTGCTGGTGGATCTGGGTGATGTGGTCGTTCATCTGTTTTTGCCTGAAGTGCGCGAAAGTTTTCAGCTTGAGCGTCTGTGGAACAGGCCGGATGACATAACGGCGTGAAACTTCGATTGCTGGTTGTTGGTCGTATGCAGGCTGATTTTGCGGCATGTGAGGAGCGCTTTCGCAAGCGGTTGCGCACAACTTGTGAGCTGCAGGTGCTGGAACTGGCGGAGGGTCGTGGGCGACAGGTGGCGCAGCGTCGGCAGGATGAGGAAAAACGCATCCTGGCGCAGGCACGTCCCGGCTTTGTGCTGTTTGATGAACGGGGCCAACCGCTTTCCAGCAGGCAGTGGGCTGCGTATTTGCAGCAAATGCCGGGGAATGCAGTGCAGGATTTCGTCATTGGCGGCGCCGATGGCGTGAGTGATGCGTTGCGTCAAAAAGCGGGCGCATGCTGGTCACTTTCGCCATTAACCCTGCCGCATCAGATGGCGCGCTTGCTGGTGGTGGAGCAATTCTATCGAGCCTGGTCAATGCTCCAGGGGCATCCCTACCATCGTGCGTAGTCTTGCGCTACTGTTGCTGCTGTGCTTGTGCCTGCCTGCACAGGCCAGGGATGTGCAAAGCGAGCTGGCGCAGCTGAAAAAAGAGCGGCAGCAACTGGCGCTTGAGCGTCAGGCAATGGAGTCGCGCCTGGGGGATTTGAACCGCCAGTTGCGCAAGCTTGACCGACAATGGGTCAAGGCCCGACAGGCCTTGCAAAAGGTGGAGGAAGCGCAGGCTCGCCTTCAACGCACTGTGAAAGAGCTGCGGCAGCGCATGGCAAAACTGAAGCAGCGTGTTGCCTTGTTGCAACAACGAATGCAACAGGAGGCGGCGCTGGTGTGGCAGCGTGCCGGACGTGAACCAGGCTGGCTGGAGGTGCTAGCCGGTATTCCGGTGACGGAAATTCCACATCGGCGTTATATGCTGAACGCCTTGATACAGCGGCAGGAAGCAGATCGTCAGGCTTTGCAACAGTCTGTGCAGGCGCTGATACTGGTTGAGCAGGAATTACAGCAGCAACAGCAAGTGCTGGCGGGTGTGAAAAAGCAAAAGGCTCAGGCAGAGGCAATGGCCAGGGCGAAACTGAAAGCCAAGCGACGGCTGACGCAGGCTGTGCGCAGGGATGTGCGATTGAAAAAAGCGCGGGATGCGACCCTCGCTTTACAGCAAAAAGGCCTGCAAAAGCTGCTTGAGCGCATTGCCGCACAGGCTGCGGCCAGGCGAAAGGCTGCGCGCCAGGCGGCGAAGCGAAGTGGTCGTCAACTGCCTGTATCATCCTATAGCATTAAAGGGCATATCCGCCGTCATAAGGGCAAACTCCCATGGCCGATTCGGGGCAGACTGGTCGCACATTATGGCGCCAGACTGGATCGCAACCGTCCGAAACTCAGAGGGGTACTGATTGCCCCTGCTTCACTGCGCGGCAAGGGCCGGCAGGTGCATGCGATTGCCGATGGTGTGGTGCGTTATGCCGACTGGTTCGGCGGTTTTGGTCTGATGATGATTGTCGAGCACAGCGATGGTGTGATGAGTATTTATGCGCATAACGATAGACTTTACAAGTCGATAGGCGATCGCGTCGCAGCTGGCGATGTGATCAGTGATGCCGGAGCCACAGGCTGGGTAGAGCATACGCGCCTGTACTTCGAAATGCGTGACAGGGGCAAGACGACCAACCCTGAACGGTGGTGCCGGGGTTGATGATGGGATTTTTTGTGAAAAAAGAGGTGCGTGCATGAGTATAAGAAAAAAACGGTGGTTGTTTGGTGCCATGATGGTGGTTGTGCTGGTAATGGCGGGGTTGGCATGGACACCGTCGTTGAGCTACCAGCAAGCCACAGCGGCCACGGATTTTCGACAGCTGGACAAATTCACGCAGGTGATGGCGGCGGTCAAACAGGCTTATGTGCGGGAAGTGACGGATAAGGAGCTGATTGACGGCGCGCTGGCTGGTATGCTGGCGGCTCTGGATCCGCATTCGACGTATATGAAGCAGGAAATGTTCAAGCAAATGCAGGTTGATACCGATGGGCGTTTCGGTGGTCTAGGGATTGAGATTGCGGCGGATGAACGCAAGGCCGGCATTGTGATTGTTTCGCCGATCGAGGATACACCGGCATGGCGTGCCGGTATCAAGGCGGGGGATCTGATCATCAAGATTGAAGATGTCTGGGCGCGTGATATATCGCTGGAAGAAGCGGTAAAAATGATGCGCGGTAAACCGGGAACGTCGATTACGCTGACGATTTTTCGAGAGAATAAGCTCAAACCGTTTAAGGTAAAGCTCACGCGTGCGGTGATCAAGGTGAAATCAGTGAAGGGCGGCATGTTGGCACCGGGGTATGGCTGGTTGCGTCTGACGCAGTTTCGCCAGCATGCCGCTGAAGAACTGAAGCAGCAGTTACTGAAGCTGGAAAAGGAGAATGGCGCACCGCTTGATGGTGTGGTGCTGGATTTGCGTAATAATCCAGGAGGGCTGCTGGATCAGGCGGTGGAAGTCGCTGATCTGTTTCTTGACGGTGGTGATGTGGTCAGCACCAAATCACGCGTCGGTAAGAATCTGACATTCTCGGCAGAAAAAGGCGATGTGTTGCATGGCGCGCCGCTGGTGGTGCTGATTAACAGCGGTACAGCATCGGCTTCCGAGATTGTTTCCGGTGCCTTGCAGGATAACCGGCGTGCGGTTTTGCTCGGTGAGCGTAGTTTTGGCAAGGGCTCGGTGCAGCGGGTGATAGAATTGCCTGACCATACGGCGATCAAGCTGACGACCTCGTTGTACTATACACCCAGCGGGCGTTCGATTCAGGCAACAGGCATTGAGCCGGATGTGGAAGTGGCTTATCGCATACTCAAACCGGAGGAGGTGAAAACCGCTGATGGTCTGCGTATCACGGAGCGGGATTTGAAGGGACATCTGGAAAATGCCAATGGCGATGCGGCGGATGAACATAGCGCAGCAGCGAACAAGGCTCCGGATATGAATGCATTACTGCAAAAGCGCTTGCAACGCGATGTGCAGTTGCAGCGGGCGCTGGATGCTTTGAAAACGATTCATGTATTGGTTGGTCGCAAGGTGAAAAAAGTGGCGGAGGGCAAGTGATGCAGCATCAGCGTGTGAATATTTCGCAACTGGGTTCAATGAAATTGTGGATAGCTATTGGTCTCGTCGTGGTGTTGTTGGCGGCTGCTGCGGGCGTGTATGTTTTTATGCCGGAGAAGATCAGCTATTTGCATAAAGACCAGGCAGCTCCTGTTGCTACTGCTATTGTCGGGGAAAAGCAGGCAGAACCGGTGAAAGAGGCGCCGGTTGTCGATCATCAGGCACAGACCTCACAGACCTCACAGACCTCGCAGAATGTTGAGGCGACTGTCGCCGGTTCGACAGTGCAGGTGACAACAGGGCATGAGGCGGCAGGCACAGCGAGTAATGCGGTGGCGAATGCAACGGATGGTGAGGCGGCAATGATTGGGGCTGCCACTTCGGGGGAGTCGGTTGCAACGGCTGAAAGAGCTGATCGCGGGCTGGCGCTGATCATGGATGACACGGGCTATGGCATGGATGCTGTGGAGGCGGCACTGGCACTGGGCGTGCCCGTCACCTTTTCCATTCTGCCAAACGCCCCGGATGCAGCGAAGGCGGCAGAAAAAGCCCATACCGCCGGACAACTGGTGATGCTGCATATGCCTATGGAGCCAAAGGACCCCGATATTGCCGATCAGATGATGGGCAAGATCGGGCTGGTTGCAGGGATGAACGAAGCGCAGTTGCATCATCAGGTGGATTTAGCGCTGAACAAGGTTCCGTATGCCAGCGGTATGAGCAATCATATGGGGTCCATGTTAACCGAACAGGCAGACAGCATGCGCTGGCTGATGCAGGATTTGAAACAGCGGCACATGTTTTTTCTGGATTCACTGACGACAAATGCTTCCGTGGCGCGTGTGCTGGCGGCAAAGATGGGCGTTGCCTGGGCCAGCCGGCGTTTTTTTCTGGATAACGATGCTTCCGAGGCGGCGATGCAGCGGATGTGGCACAAAATTTTGAAGCGGGCAGCCAAAAAAGGTGGTTGTATCGTGATTTACCATGCCAGTCCTTCAAGCCTTGCTTTCCTGAAGAATCATGTGCAGGAGGCTGAGGGTTTAGTGGTGCCGTTAACGGCTTTGCTACACCCGGCAGCCTGATCTTGTCGCTATTGACTTGCATTATCGTTAGCCTTGGGGGGTGTGGATGTTTCGTCACATGCTGATGGTGTGTATCGGCAATATTTGCCGTAGTCCACTGGCGGAAGTGTGCATGAAACGTGCATTGAACCAGCGGAGAGTATCCTGTGAAGTGACTTCTGCCGGTCTGCATGCATTGGTCGGGCACCCTGCTGCCGAACATAGTCTGGCCATTGCCATGGAGCACGGTATGGATTTGTCAGCGCATCGCGGGCGGCAACTGGATGCCGCTATGGTCAGAAACCATGACTTGATTCTGGTGATGGAAGAAGAACATATTGCGATGTTGCTGGCGATGTACCCCTTTGCCCGAGGACGGGTGTATCGTCTGGGGCATTGGCATAAGGAAAATATTGACGATCCCTATCGTCAGCCAAGAGAAAGTTTTGAACGGGCGTATCGCCTGATCGAACGAAATGTGGAGGCATGGGTTGAAAAACTATAAGGTATTACTGGCCTGGCTGGCAGCAGTTGCGATGTTGCTGCTCATGGAAGGGTGCGCGCTGGCTCCTGGTATGCGCATGGATGAATCATCGTTTTCATATTTGAATAAACCCGATTTGTCCGAAACCCGAAAGGATATCGAAATTACGCCAATCACACCGCAATTGGTTGCCGCGCAAATGGCACGTTTGCGTCAGGATGATTTAATGGCATCCGGTTCCTCCAACAAAAAACTGGAGAAAGATATTCGCGAGTACCGTTACCTGATTCAGCCTAATGATGTTCTGAAGGTAACGGTGTGGGATCACCCCGAGTTGACCAACCCTGGCGGTATAACCGCAGCCGGAGGAATCAATGATGGCAGTCTTGTGCGGCATGATGGAACGATTTTCTATCCCTATGTGGGCGTGATCAAGGTCGCAGGCATGACGGTAGAGAGTGTGCGCAGCATTATTACCAAGAAACTGGCGCGTTATGTCAAAAACCCTCAAGTGGATGTACGGGTAACTGCTTTTCGCAGCCAGAAAGTCTATATCACCGGTGAAGTGAAAAACCCGGGGAATATTTTCCTGGATGACACGCCATTAACGCTATTGGATGCCGTCAATAAAATGGGGGGGATCACCAATAACGCTGATCTGGGGCACGTTACCGTGCATCGGAAGGATGGCAGTTTTCGTACAGTAAGTTTGTTTCGTCTGCTGAACCGGGGGGATGTTACGCAAAACCTTCTGTTGCGTGATGGCGATACAGTACATATTCCCAACAATGTGGACAACAAGATTTTTGTGTTGGGAGAGGTAGTGAAACAGGCCGCTTTACCCCTGCCGGATGAAGGCATGACACTGGCTGAGGCGATCAGCGATGTAGGTGGCTACAATCTTGCAACATCAGACCCTGCCAGGGTGTATGTGATTCGCGGTAGTGATGCTGGAGAAGGTCGTTCTGCACCCCGCGATCGCCTGTTGGTGAGTAAAAAAACCAGGGTGTTTCATCTTGATTCGGAATCACCGGATGCGATGTTGCTGGCTGATCAGTTCCATTTGCAACCAAGAGATATTGTTTATGTATCAGTCAAGGACGTAGCGCGCTGGGGACGTGTATTCAACCAGCTTGGCAGCACGATTTCGGCAATTGGTGTGACCCGGGCGATTACCCGTTGATCGAAACATTGGAGGCCGTCCATTGCTCGCGAGCACTTGACGGCCTTTCTTGTGGCTGTCGGGCTATTTGCTTTCGTCTGTTGGCAATAACGAAGGCAATGCTTGGTGGTGATGATCTGCGTAATAACACTTTTTTGGAGTAACACGTGAACCAGTACAGGGCGGATGCCACTGACATCGTGGAAGATGAAATCGATTTAATGGATTACCTGGTTACCTTGCTGGATGCCCGGTGGTTTATCATCGCTTGTTTGTTTTTCGGAGCGCTGATCGGTGGTTTGATCGGGTGGATTAAAACACCGGTTTATCAAAGTGATGCACTGCTTCAAATTGAGGATAGTCAATCCTCCAGCATTGGTGGTCTGGAAGATTTGAATGCCTTGCTGGGAAGCGCTGCGCCAACGGAAGCGGAAATCGAAATTATCCAATCGCGGCGAATTCTCGGTGCTGTGGTGGATGAATTGAAGCTGGATATTATCGCTGAGCCTCGCCGTTTCCCCGTGATTGGCGAAGCAATTGCCCTGCGTGGACATGGTCTGCCACTGGATTGGTTAACAGATTGGTTGGGACCATCGTATGCCTGGGATGATGAATCAATTGCGGTAAGCACACTGGATGTCGAACCTGAACTCTGGGGGGAGACGCTTGATCTGGTGGTTGGTCAAAACGGGGCGTTTTCCCTGTTTGACGCAGATGGCAGACGGCTTGGTGATGGACGTGTGGGCGAACTGCTGGTATTGCCGGAAGTGCGTCTCTTTGTCATGAATATCCATGGAACTCCTGGCAAACACTTCTTGTTGACAAAACTGGCGCGGGAAGATGCGATCGCTATTTTGCATGAGGCATTGTCAGTACAGGAAAAAGGCAAATCGACGGGCGTGCTTTCATTGACGCTGGAAGACAGGGATCCCGTACACGCCAAAACAGTACTGGATGCTATTGCCAATGCTTATGTGCGTCAGAATGTGGAAAGAAAGTCGGAGGAAGCACAGCAGTCGATTGAGTTTTTGAAAAAGCAGTTGCCGTTGGTAAAAGCTCAGATGGATGCTGCGGAATCGAAGCTGAACGAATATCGTCTGAAGCATGGCTCTATTGACCTGAAAATGGAGGCTCAGTCGATTCTGGACCAGGTCGTTGGCGTGGAAAATGCGATTGCCGAGTTGGATGTGAAGGTTGAGGAAATCAGAGCGCGCTATACCAGTAATCACCCGGCAATGCAGACCATGCTTTCCAAGCGGCAACGCTTGTTGCATCAAAAAGAGGCGTTGCTGGCTCAGGTGAAGAGTTTGCCGGAAACGGAGCAAAAAATCATCCAGCTGACACGTGATACCAAGGTCGCTTCAGAGCTTTACACTTTTTTACTGAACAAATATCAGGAACTCAAGGTGGTTAAAGCCGGAACAGTGGGTAACGTCCGGGTGATCGATTTTGGCAACGTGCCATTGCATTTTGTGCGTCCGAAGCGGGCTCTGATATTTGTCTTGTCGATGACTGTGGCGCTCATGCTGGCGGTGATGTTGGTTTTCCTGCGTAAGGCAATGAATCGGGCAGTCGAGTTTCCTGATGAAGTGGAAAAGCGATTTGGTTTGCCCGTGTATGCCTCGGTTCCGCATTCAGCTGGCCAGGTTGAACTGGATCGGGCAAGAGAGGATGGTTCGTTATCGATTCTGGCTGATGTATTGCCGCAGGATCAGGCGGTGGAGGCGCTGCGCAGCTTGCGTACCAGCTTGCATTTTGCCTTGCTGGAAGCGAAAAACAACCTGGTGATGATTACCGGTCCCAGTCCGTCCGTTGGTAAATCGTTTGTCTCCATGAATTTTGCCAGCGTATTGGTGCAATCGAACAAGCGGGTGTTGCTGATTGATGCGGATATGCGCAAAGGGCGTTTGCATCATTACGTGGACGGCAAACGCTCACCGGGATTGTCTGGAATTATTTGTGGTGATGTGGTATTGAGCGAATGCATTCATGAACTGTTCGATGGCAAGCTGCACGTAGTGACAGCGGGCAAATATCCACCCAACCCTTCCGAATTGCTGCTACATGAGAATTTTTCCAAACTCCTGGATGAGGTTTCCTACATCTATGATGTGGTGGTCATTGACACGCCACCTGTGCTGGCGGTGACCGATCCGGTTATTATTGGCAAGCACTGCGGCAGTTGTTTTCTTCTGTTGCGTTCGGGCCGACATACGGAACGCGAAATTGAACAAGCCTACAATACCCTGAAACTGGCATCAGTGGATGTTGATGGTGTGATCTTTAATGACATTCCCCCACGTGATGCTTACTACAAATACGGTTCACACTATCACTATCAATATCACTACAAGGATGCCAAGGGGGCAACGTGACGACAGCTAGGCATATCTATTGGCAATCAACACATGTGAGCCGCAGGGATAGAGAGCGTCTTGCGGGTCATCGCGGTGCGGTGTTGTGGTTCACTGGTTATTCGGGCGCTGGTAAATCGACACTGGCAACGGCGGTTGAAGCGCGACTGCACGCTGCGGGCGTGCATACCTACGTGCTTGATGGAGACAATATTCGGCATGGGTTGTGCGCCGATCTGGATTTTTCCGACGCTGGACGCAAGGAAAATATTCGTCGCATCGGTGAGGTCAGCAAATTGTTCGTGGATGCCGGCGTGGTGGTGCTGACGGCTTTTATTTCTCCATTTCGTGAAGACCGCGCCAGGGTGCGGGGCTTGCTTGCCGATGGTGATTTTTTTGAAGTGTTTTGTGATTGCGCCCTGGATGTGTGTGAATCGCGTGATGTCAAGGGGCTGTATAAACGTGCCCGGGCGGGCGATATTCCTGATTTTACTGGTATTCACTCGCCTTATGAGGAGCCAGAATCACCGGAGGTCAGGGTTAACACGGGTGAAAACGAACTGGAAGCCTGTGTTGAACAGGTGTTGGCAGCCCTGGTGAATGCCGGGGTAGTATCTGACGCTGTTCTCCGATCATGAGGGTTTTGCTGGCTCAGCCTCGAGGTTTTTGTGCGGGCGTGGATCGGGCGATTGAAATCGTCGAACGGGCGTTGGCCATGTTTGGAGCGCCGGTATATGTGCGTCACGAAATTGTGCATAATCGTCATGTGGTGCATGCGTTGCGTGAAAAAGGGGCGGTGTTCATTGATGAAGTGGATGATGCGCCGGATGATTCACTGCTGATTTTTTCCGCGCACGGGGTTAGCCAGCAGGTGAGGGAGGCAGCTCAGGCGCGTGGTTTGCAGGTGATTGACGCAACCTGTCCGTTGGTGACCAAGGTACACATGGATTTGATTCGCCATGTGCGTCAGGGCAAGCAGGTGATCTTGATCGGTCATGCCGGGCATCCGGAGGTGGAAGGCACCATGGGGCAGGCAAAAGACGGCCAGGTGCTGTTGGTTTCTACTGTCGATGATGTGAATGCGCTGGTGGTGCGCGATGAACAGCGGCTGGCGTATGTTACCCAGACGACGCTCAGTGTGGATGACACGGCAGATGTTATTCAGGCCCTGCAACGTCGTTTTCCCGCGATTCAGGCGCCGCGCCGTGAAGATATATGCTATGCTACCAGTAACCGGCAAATGGCGGTGAAACAGCTGGCCAGCGCTTGTGACGTCGTACTGGTCATCGGCTCGCAGAATTCATCCAATAGCCAGCGCCTTTGCGAAACAGCCAAGCGGGCAGGCGCAGCTTCCTGGTTGATTGATGAGGCGGCGGAAATTGTTCCTGACTGGCTGACGAATGTTCGTTGTGTTGGTGTAACGGCTGGCGCTTCCGCACCTGAGCAACTGGTGGATGAAGTGGTAACTCGCTTGCGGCAGCTGGGTGCATCTGAGGTGGATGTTTGCTCGTTTACCGAGGAAGCCATCACCTTCAAATTACCAGATGTGTTGACAAGGGAATGAGGCTTGCCTATGTTTCGCCGCCCTTCCGGGGTTGCCTGTTGCTGGCAAACCGGAAGTGAGAAACTGGAGATAGGGTCACATGCCAACAATTAATCAGCTGATTCGAAAGCCACGTAAAGATAAACGCAAGATCAATAAGGTTCCGGCATTGCAGGCTTGTCCGCAGCGTCGCGGTGTTTGTACGCGTGTTTATACGACAACACCAAAAAAGCCGAACTCTGCTTTGCGCAAGGTGGCGCGTGTTCGTTTGACCAATGGTCATGAGGTTACTGCCTATATCCCTGGCGAAGGGCATAAATTGCAGGAGCATTCAGTTGTACTGATTCGCGGCGGTCGCGTTAAGGATTTGCCGGGTGTGCGTTACCATATTCTCCGTGGTGTTCTCGATACAACGGGCGTTGAAGGCCGTAAGCAGGCTCGCTCGAAGTACGGCGCGAAGCGTCCGAAGTAACAGGAGTTTAATGTATGCCTCGTAAAGGCCCTGCCCCTCGTCGCCCGGTTGTACCTGATGCCAAGTATGGTGACGTCAAAGTTTCTACAGTGATCAATCGCGTGATGCGCGATGGTAAAAAGGCATTGGCGGAAGCGATTGTCTATGAAGCAATGGATATTGCCGCCAAAAAAACGGGTGAACCAGCGCTGGAAATCGTTCATCGTGCCCTGGAGGCTGTTCGTCCACTGGTAGAGGTCAAGTCGCGGCGAGTTGGTGGCGCGACCTACCAGGTGCCTGTTGAGGTTTCAGAGCGTCGCCAGATGTCGCTGGCTGTTCGGTGGTTGGTAGCCTATGCTCAGGCACGCTCCGAGCATACCATGGCCGAGCGCCTGGGGAACGAGATGGTTGATGCGATCAACGAACGTGGCGGCGCATTTCGCAAGCGTGATGATACGCATCGCATGGCGGAAGCCAACAAAGCGTTTTCACATTTCCGCTGGTAAATTTTTAGGGCGGGCGGTCATTTTTTTTGGTGAATGACTGCCTGCTGTATGCTGGCAGGCAGTAGTTTTGTCAGTTCTTTTTTCAGGCGGGCAGCAAGCCCGCCTTGTTCTATTACAACTGGTTTAGAATAGGAGATCTGCGGTGGCGAGAAGTACACCTCTTGAGAAAGTCCGAAATATTGGCATTATGGCACATATTGACGCCGGCAAAACGACAACCACAGAACGCATCCTGTTCTATACCGGTGTTTCCCATAAAATCGGTGAAGTGCATGATGGCGCTGCGACCATGGACTGGATGGCGCAGGAGCAGGAGCGCGGCATCACCATTACCTCCGCGGCTACAACTTGCAGATGGAACGATCACCAGATCAATATTATTGACACCCCTGGGCACGTGGATTTTACCATTGAAGTAGAACGTTCACTGCGTGTTCTTGATGGTGCAGTTGGCGTGTTCTGTGCCGTAGGTGGTGTGCAACCACAATCCGAAACGGTTTGGCGTCAGGCTGATAAATATGGCGTTCCACGTATTGCGTTTGTGAACAAGATGGATCGTACCGGGGCACGCTTCTTTGAGGTTGTCGAAGAAATTCGTGAGCGCTTGGGCCACAACGCCGTGGCGATGCATTTACCCATCGGCAACGAAGAAAATTTCCAGGGCGTGGTGGATCTGGTATCCATGAAGGCGATTACCTGGAAGAACGAAGCCATGGGCTCCATGTACGATGTTACGGATATTCCCGCTGAGTTGCAGGATGAGGCGGAGGAATTGCGTGAGAAGTTGCTGGATGCAGTGCTGGTTCACGATGAAGAGCTGATGATGGCTTATCTGGAAGGTGAGGATATCGATGAAGCAGCCCTGAAAGCCTGTATTCGGCAGGCTGTACTGAATATTGAGGTGATTCCTGTACTTGCTGGTACAGCCTTTAAGAATAAGGGTGTGCAAACCCTCCTTGACGCGGTTGTTGATTATATGCCCGCTCCCATTGATGTGCCGGATATCAAGGGTGTTGATCCGGATGATGAAGACAAGGAGGACTCGCGCCCCTCTTCCGACGACGCGCCGTTTTCTGCCTTGGCCTTTAAGGTGATGAATGATCCGTTTGTTGGCTCACTGACGTTTTTCCGTGTGTATTCCGGTGTCCTGGAATCTGGTTCTTACGTGATCAACTCTACCAAGGGCGGCAAGAAAGAGCGTATCGGTCGTATTTTGCAAATGCATGCCAATGATCGCACGGAAATCAAGGAAGTGCGCGCTGGTGATATTGCCGCAGCTGTGGGGCTGAAGTTCACAACCACAGGCGATACCTTGTGTACCGATGCCGCTCCGATTATTCTGGAACGTATGGAGTTCCCCGAACCGGTGATCTCAGTGGCCATTGAACCGAAAACCAAAGCGGATCAGGAGAAAATGGGTATCGCCCTGGGCCGTCTGGCTGCTGAGGATCCCTCTTTCCGCGTGCATACGGATGAGGAAACCGGGCAGACGATTATTTCCGGCATGGGCGAGTTGCATCTGGAAATTATCGTTGACCGTATGAAGCGCGAGTTCAAGGTTGAGGCCAATGTCGGTAAACCTCAGGTGGCCTACCGTGAAACCATTCGCAGCAAGGCCAAAGCTGAAGGCAAGTTCGTGCGTCAGTCCGGTGGTCGTGGTCAGTATGGCCATTGCTGGCTGGAAATTGAACCACTTGAATCAGGTAGCGAAACGAATTTCGAGTTTGTCGATCAAATCGTTGGCGGCGCCATCCCCCGTGAATATATTCCTGCTGTTGGCAAGGGCGCCGAAGAGGCCATGAATAATGGCGTGTTGGCTGGTTTCCCGATGGTTGACATCAAGGTGACTGTAGTAGATGGCTCTTACCATGACGTGGATTCCAGTGAAATGGCCTTTAAGGTGGCTGGTTCCATGGCCTTCCGTACTGCCGCAGCACAGGCTGATCCGGTGATTCTCGAGCCGATGATGGAAGTTGAGGTGATCACGCCAGAAGATTACATGGGTGATATCGTTGGTGACCTGAATCGTCGTCGTGGCAAGGTGCTCGGTATGGGTGATCGTGGTAATGCCAAGGTGATCGATGCGGAGGTGCCACTGTCGGAAATGTTTGGTTACTCCACAAGCCTGCGTTCGATGTCCCAGGGTCGTGCAACCTACAGCATGCAGTTTAAGCACTATGAAGAAGTCCCCAACAACATTGCGCAAGAAATTATTGCCAGTGTGAAAGGGTAGGAGACGAGATGTCAAAAGAAAAATTTGAACGTACCAAGCCGCACGTCAACATTGGCACAATCGGCCACGTTGACCACGGCAAGACCACGCTGACCGCTGCGATCACCAAGGTGCTGGCAGAAGAAGGCAAGGCGGATTTCAAGGATTATGGCGATATTG